>NZ_JBJGZP010000005.1:0-192595 GCF_054050555.1 Blastococcus sp. SYSU D00695
CTGGCCCCGCCGGAGGCGCCGCCGTCGGGGGCCTACCTGACCCTGACGACCTGCCACCCGAAGTACTCGGCGCGGCAGCGGCTGATCGTCCACGCCTTCCTCGAGGGGGGCCCGGTCCTGGGGGGGGCCCCCCCCCCCCCGCCCCCCCCCCCCCCCCCCCCGGGCGCGGCGGGGGGGGCGCGCGCCCGGCCCGCGCGCGCCCCCCGCCCGCCCCCCCCCCCCCCCCCCCCCCCCCCCCCCGCTACAGCAGGCGGTTGGTGAAGAGCAGGCTGAGCGCCACGCCGAGCAGGGCCAGCACCACGCCGCCGCGGACGAACCAGTAGCTGACGTCCTGCGGCTCGGTCGTGTAGCCGATCTGGCTGCCGAGGTCGGCGTAGACCTCCTCCAGCTCGGCGGCGCTGGCCGCCTCGCTGTAGCTGCCGCCGGTCTCGTCCGCGATGTCCTCCAGCGCGGCCCGGTCGACCGGCACCGGCACGGACTCGCCCTCGATCTCGACGCTGCCGTAGTCGGTGCCGAACGCGATCGTCGACACCGGGACGCCGGCGTCCAGCGCCGAGTCGATGGCCTGGGTGGTGCTGCGGCCCACGGTGTTCGACCCGTCCGACAGCAGCACGACCCGGGCGGGCACCTCGTCCTCGGTCTCCCCCAGCGCCGACTGGAAGTTCGCGATCGCCTGCAGCGAGGTGAACATCGCCTCGCCGATCGCGGTGGCCTCCGACAGCTCGAGGTTGTCGATCGCCGCGCGCACCTGGCCGCGGTCGGTGGTGGGCGTGACCAGCGTCGTGGCGGTCCCCGAGAAGGCGACCAGCCCGAGGTTGATCTGCTCGGGGAGGACGTCGACGAACTCCTTCGCCGCCTTCTGCATCGCCTCGAAGCGGGTCGGCTCGATGTCGGTGGCCTGCATGGACATCGAGACGTCCACGGCCATGACCACCGTCGCCCGCTCCCGCGGCACCTCCACCTCGGTGCTGGGCTTCGCCAGCGACACGACCAGCACGCCGAGGGCCAGCGCGACCAGCCCGAAGGCGACGTGCCGCCGCCAGCCGGGGCGCTTCGGCACGAGCGTGCCCAGCAGCGCGACGTTGGTGAACCGGGCGGCGTACTTCTTGCGCCGCAGCTGCAGGACGACGTACAGCGCCACCAGCGCCACGACCGCCAGCAGACCCAGCAGCCAGAGCGGAGCCTGGAAGGTCATCGGGAAGCCCCTCCGCTGCCGGCGCGCCGGCGATCGGCGACGAACCGCACCACGTCCATGAGCCAGTCACGGTCGGTCCGCAACTGCAGGTGCCCGGCCCCCGCGCGGCGCAGCGCCCGGGCGATCTCCCGGCGCTGCGCGGCGGCCCCCGCGGCGAACCGGGCGCGGAACTCCGCGTTCCCGGTGGGCACCTCGAGGGTCTGCCCCGTCTCCGGGTCGACCACGGTCAGCAGGCCGACGTCGGGCAGCTCCAGCTCCCGCGGGTCGACCACCTCGATGGCCAGCAGCTCGTGCCGCGCCGACAGCAGCCGGAACGGCCGCTCCCAGTCGCTGTCACCCAGGAAGTCCGACACGACGACGACCAGCCCGCGGCGGCGCGGCGGCCGGCGCAGCGACTCCAGGGTCGCGGCCAGGTCACCCCGGCGGCCGCCGGCGGCGCGGGGCGTCGCGACGACCGAGCGCAGCAGCCGGTCGGCGGCCAGCCGCCCCGGCGCGGCCGGGTAGCGGTCCACCCGCTCGCCGGTCGTGACGACCGCGCCGAGCCGGTTCCCGCCGCGCACCGTCAGGTGGCTGACCGCGGCGAGCCCGGCGATGGCCAGGTCCCGCTTCTGGCAGTTGGCCGTGCCGAAGTCCAGGCTCGCGGACAGGTCGACCACGGCCCACGTCTCCAGCTCGCGGTCGGCGATGGTCTCCCGCACGTGCGGCACCTGGGTGCGCGCCGTGACCGGCCAGTCCATCCGCCGCACGTCGTCACCGGGGTGGTAGGTGCGCGAGTCGCCGGCCTCGGTCCCCGAGCCCGGCACGAGGCCCTGGTGGTCGCCCTGCAGCAACCCGTCGAGCCGCCGGCGGATGGTCAGCTCCAGCCGCTGGAGCAGGACGTCGGCCGGCCCCTCGGCGAAGTTCGGCGGCGCCCCGTCGTCGGTCGGGGAGCCGGCGTGGGCGGGGTCGATGCCGGAGCCGGGGGTGTCGGCGGCCGGGCGGGCGGGGCCCCCGCTGCTCCCGGTCGTGGACCCGTCGGGAGGCGCACCGTCGGTGATGGAGCCCTCGGTCACGGAGGCCTCGGGGACGGAGGCCTCGGTCACGGAGCCCTCGGGGACCGCGCCGTCGGCCCCGCCGCCCGGCGCGCTCTCCGCGCGGGGCGGGACCGCCTCCTGCTCCGGCGCAGCCGCCCGGGCGGCCGCCCTGCGCCGCAGTCTCACGCCGGCTGCGGTCCGTGCCCGTAGCCGTTGGTCCCCGGCGCCTGCGGGCCGGGAACGCCCGGGCCGGGCACCTGCGCACCCGGCACCGGCCCACCCGGGACCTGGGCACCCGGGATCTGGGCACCCGGGACCTGGGCACCCGGGACCTGGGCGGCGGGGACCTGCGGACGCGGGGGCTGGCCGGGCGCCGGCGGGCCGAACTGCGGGCCCGGCGGGCCGAACTGCGGGCCGGGGCCGCCGAAGCCCGGCACGGTGGGCCCGCCCGGCAGCGACGGGCCGAAGCCGCCCGCCCGCTGGCGGGGGGTGACCTGCGGCAGCGGAACGGTCTGCAGGATCCGCTTCACGACGTGGTCGGCCGGCACGCCGTCGGCCAGCGCGTCGTAGGAGAGCACCAGCCGGTGGCGCAGCACGTCGGCGGTGATGTCCAGGACGTCCTGCGGCAGCACGTAGTCCCGGCCACGGACCAGCGCCAGCGCACGGCTGGCCGAGATCAGCCCCAGGGAGGCGCGGGGGCTGGCGCCGTAGGAGACCCACGAGGCGACGTCGTCCATGCCGTGCTCGCGCGGGGCGCGGGTGGCCACGACGAGGCGGACCACGTAGTCGACCAGCGCGTGGTGCACGAACACCTGCGAGGCGGTGTGCTGCATGCGCCGCAGGTCGTCGGGGCCCAGCACGGTCTCGGCCACCGGCGGGTTGGAGCCCATCCGGTAGATGATCTCGCGCTCCTCCTCGGGGCTCGGGTAGTCCACGAGCACCTTCATGAGGAAACGGTCGCGCTGCGCCTCGGGCAGCGGGTACACGCCCTCGGACTCGATCGGGTTCTGCGTGGCCAGCACGAGGAACGGGTCGGGCAGCGGGTGCGTGACCCCGCCGATGGAGACCTGCCGCTCGGCCATGACCTCCAGCAGCGCCGACTGCACCTTCGCCGGCGCGCGGTTGATCTCGTCGGTGAGGACGAAGTTGGCGAACACCGGGCCGAGCTCGGTGTCGAAGGCGTCCTGACCGGCCTTGTAGATGCGCGTGCCGATGATGTCGGCCGGCACGAGGTCGGGGGTGAACTGCAGCCGCGCGAACCGGCCGCCGACCACGGTGGCGAGGGTCTCGACGGCGAGGGTCTTGGCGACGCCCGGCACGCCCTCCAGGAGCACGTGCCCCCGGGCCAGCAGGGACACCAGCATGCGCTCGACCAGGCGGTCCTGACCGACGATGACCCGCTTGATCTCGAACAGGGCCCGCTCAAGACGAGCGGCGTCGGCGGCCGGCGGCACGGGCTGGCCGCCCGACGCGGTGGCGCCGTGGGGGGTCTCGGACGAGGTGCTGGCGGCCTGGGTCACTGCGCTCCCT
This sequence comes from Blastococcus sp. SYSU D00695, assembly GCF_054050555.1. Lineage (NCBI taxonomy): Bacteria > Bacillati > Actinomycetota > Actinomycetes > Geodermatophilales > Geodermatophilaceae > Blastococcus > Blastococcus sp. SYSU D00695. The sequence continues at coordinate 3,739 of NZ_JBJGZP010000005.1, forward strand.
GCTCGTGCCGGTTCGCGGCCTCCCGGAGGCCGGCGACGGGTCGGTCTGCCCGTCCCCCGGCCAGTGTCCTACACCCGGGCGCCCAGCTGGGTGGGCGCGCCCACCGGGACGGGGCCACCGCCGCGCACTGGCCCCTGCCCGCGCGACGGGTGGGCTGCTAACCTCGCCCTGCGTCGGGCAGCTCCCCCCGTGGCTGCCCGACGCCCCAACGTGGACAGGGCCCTGCGGCGACGCAGGGCCCTGTCGGCGTTCGGGGGGCGGGAGCGGGTCAGGCCGTCGGGCGGACGGCCCCGAAGTAGTCGCGGCCGTACCACATGTTCGACACCTTCACGACGTCCCCGCTCTGCGGCGCTTGCACGACCTTGCCGCCGCCCATGTAGATCGCCACGTGGTAGATCGACGTGTAGGACGACCCGTTGGCCCAGAAGACCAGGTCGCCGGGCTGCAGGTCGGCACGGGCGACGGTCCGGTCCCGGAAGCGGTGGTACTGGTCGCGGCTGGTGCCGCCGATCCGGATGCCGGCCCGCGCGTAGGCGTACTCGGTGAGCCCGGAGCAGTCGAAGCCGTAGACGTTCGTGTCCGGCGGGATGCCGTAGCTCGGGCCGTTCGCCCCGCCGCCACCCCAGCTGTAGGGCAGGCCCCGCTGGCTGAGCGCGGCGTCGATGGCGGTCTGCGCGGCGCCGGCGGACGGCGCACCGGCCGTGGTCGGCGGCGGCACGGGGGTCCCGCCGCCACCACCGGAGCTGCCGCCGCCGCCCGGGGTGCCGGTGCTGCCGCCGCCCGAGGAGCCGGTGCCGCCCCCGGAGGAGGACGGGCCGGACCCTGCCGGCGAGCCGGAGCCGGACGGGGCCGCGGAGGACGGGGGCGCGGGCTGCGGGGCGCTGGGCGTGGGCGCCGCCGGGGGCCGTGCCGCGGCCTGCTGGGCGGCCTGGCGCTCGGCGGTCAGCTCCCCGACCTCCGCCTCGGCGGCGGCGAGCTGCTGCTCGACGGCGGCCTGCTGCTCGGTGAGCGCCGCGGTCTGCTCGCGGGCGGCGATCTCCTGGGTCTGGGCGACCGCCAGCTGCTCGGCGGCGGTCTGTTCCAGCTGCGCGGCCTCGTCCGCCGAGGCGGTGGCCTGCTCCTCGGCGGCGCCGGCCTGCTGCTCCAGCACGGTGAGCTGGCCGACGACGTCGACGCGGTGGGTGCCCGCGGCCTCCAGGAGGGTGGCGCGCTCGAGCAGCTCGGCGGGCCCCCCCGCGCTCATCAGCGCGGTCATGCCCGGCGAGGTGGTGCCCTGCATGTAGCTGCGGCGGGCGAAGTCGGCGACGTCGGCCCGCCCCTCGGCCAGCTCGGCCTGCGCCTGGTCGACGGCGGCCTGCGCGGCGGCCTGCGCGGCGCGGGCCTCCTCGAGGGCGGCCTGGGTCTCCTCGTAGTCCTGCAGCGCGATCTGCGCGTCCTGCCCGGCCTGCGCGGCGGCGGCCTGCGCGGCGGCGAGCTGGGCGGTCAGCTGCCCGACCTGGGCGGCGGCCGCGTCGCGCGCGGCCTGGGCGGCGGCGACATCGCCGGCGGTGGGCGCGGCCGACGCCACGCCGGGGGCCAGCCCGAGCACCACCAGGGCGGCGATGCCCGTCCCCGCTCCGCGGACGGTCCACCGGGACACCCGCGTCGTTCGTCGCCTCGTGCGCGCTCCGCTGCTCACCCTTCCCGGAACGGCGCTCGTCCGGGTGGTCTTGACGCCTCCTCACCCCAGGGGGTGAGGCGCCCCGGGCCCCCGTCCTGCCCGGGTGGGGCGGCGGGTCAGTTGACCTGGCGCTCGGAGCCCGCCCAGAAGGCCTCGCGCAGCTTGAACTTCTGGATCTTGCCGGTCGCGGTGCGGGCCAGTTCGTCGCGGAACTCCACGCGCTTGGGCACCTTGTAGCCGGCCAGCCTGCCGCGGCAGTGCGCGATGATCGCCGCCTCGTCGGCCTGCTCCCCCTCGGCGAGCACCACGATCGCGGTGACCATCTCGCCCCACTTGTCGTCCGGGATCCCGATGACGGCGACCTCGGCGACGGCGGGGTGGCCGAAGACGACGTCCTCGACCTCGATCGAGGAGACGTTCTCGCCGCCGGTGATGATCACGTCCTTCTTGCGGTCGGAGATGGTGAGGTAGCCCCCCTCGTCCAGGGAGCCGCCGTCGCCGGTGTGGAACCAGCCGCCCTCGAGCGCCTCGGCCGACGCGTCGGGGTTCTCCCAGTAGCCGGCCAGCACCGTGTTGCCCTGCGCCAGCACCTCGCCGGACTCGCTGATGGACAGGCGGGTCCCCAGCCCCGGCACCCCCGCGCGGGACAGCTGCCGGGCCCGCTCCTCGGGCTCGAGGCCGTCGTACTCGGCGCGCGGCCGGTTGATGGTGAGCAGCGGCGCGGTCTCGGTGAGGCCGTAGATCTGGTTGAACTCCCAGCCCAGCTCGGCCTCGATCCGCGCGATGGTCCGCGACGGCGGCGGGGCGCCGGCGACGATGACCCGCACCCGGTCGCGGCCGGGGATCTCGCCGTCCCACTCGGCCGCGGCGTCGAGCACCGCGTTCCACACCGCCGGCGCCCCGGCCATCACGGTCACGCCGTGCTGCTCGACGCGGCGGAGGATCTCGGCGCCGTCGACCTTGCGCAGCACGACCTGCCGGGCGCCGACGCCGGCCATCGAGTAGGGCAGCCCCCAGCCGTTGCAGTGGAACATCGGCAGCGTGTGCAGGTAGACGTCGCGGTCGCTGACCTGCATGTGCATGCCGAAGGTGACCGCGTTGACCCACTCGTTGCGGTGGGTCATCTGCACGCCCTTGGGGCGCGCCGTCGTCCCGCTCGTGTAGTTGATGGTGGCCGTGGCGTCCTCGTCCGGCTCGGCCCACGGGACCGGCTCGGTGTCGAAGCGCAGCAGCTGCTCGTACTCCTCGCCGGTGCCCAGGCAGTGCTCGGCCGTGACGCCCTTCAGCGACTCGCGCAGCTCCGGGTCCACCAGCAGCACGCGCGCGCCGCAGTGCCCGACGATGTAGCGCACCTCCTCCTCGCCCAGCCGGAAGTTCACCGGGACGGCGACCCGCCCCGACGAGGGGACGGCGAGCAGCACCTCCAGCAGCCGGGCCGCGTTGTGGCTGACCACGGCGACCCGCTCACCCGCCCCGACGCCCAGCGCGTCGAGGCCGGCCTGCAGGGCGCGGCCCCGGCGGGCCACCTCCCGCCAGGTCAGCTCGCCGAGGGAGGGGGCGGGCTGGGCCGGCTCGTCGACGATGCCGATGCGGTCGCCGTACACCAGCTCCGCACGGTCGAGGAAGTCCCGGGTCGTCAGGGGCACGCGCATGGCCGGACGTTAGCGCTCGGCGGCCCCCGTGGCAGCAGGTGCGAACCACCCGGTCGTGCCGACCTCGGCGCCCGCGGCGAGCCGCGGCGCGTACTGGTCGTAGAAGACGCGGGCGGTCAGCTCGCGCCGGCTGCGCACCCCCGCCTTGGCGAAGATCGACTTGAGGTGGTCCTGCACGGTGTAGGCCGACAGGTGCAGGGCCCGGCCGATCGCGGTGGTGTCCACCCCCTGCAGCACCAGGGTGACGACGTCCCGTTCCCGCGGCGTGAGGCCGAAGGCGGCCACGACCAGCGGGATGATCTCCGGCGGCCGGGCCTCCTCGATGGTGAGGACGACGTCCGTGCCGCCGCCGTCCCGGGACACCAGCGGCGAGGCGTGCGCGACGACCCAGGAGCCGGACAGCGTGCGCAGCCGCATCCGGGGCAGCGCCGGGCGCCCGCCGACGACGGCCCGCCGGGCGGCACGCACGAGGGTCAGCAGGGCCATCGGCAGCGCGGACCGGCCCAGCGGCCCGCCACCCAGGTCGGCCACGCGGGCCTCGGCCCCGACGCTGGCGGAGACGACCTCGCCCGCCACGTCGACGACGACCACCGCCGGCCCGTCCACCTCGGGGGCCCGCGCGGCGGCCGCGACCAGCAGCCCCGCCCGCAGGCCGGTGGCCAGGGCCGGGGCGACGCCGCTGAGGAACGCCTGGTCGGCGGCGGTGAACCGGCCGGCGCCCTGGCGGAACAGCGCCATGAACCCCCAGGTGCTGTCGTCCGTGCGCAGCGCCACCCGCACCTCGTCGTCGAAGCCCCACACCGGGCGGAGGAAGTCCTGGAACCGCGGTGAGCGACCGACCACCCCGCTGCCCGCCTCCTCCAGGGCCAGCACCCCGCCGGGGAGCCGGGCGACCCGCAGGAAGGCGGTCGGGTCGTCCACCTCGTACTCGAAGTGCGCCCACTCGTCGTCGGTCTCGTGGGTGAGCTCGCCGTCCTTCACCGTCCCGGTGATGAGCCCGGTGGCCGGGTCGGCGCTGCCCACGCAGCCGGCGACGAAGGGAACGGCCCGGCGCAGCACGTCGAAGGCGGTCATCGCGAAGGTCTCGACGTCCAGGCCGCTGGCGGCCAGCCCGTCGACCTGCGCACGGACCCGCTCGGCCAGCATCGTCGTCACGGCGCAGGAGTGTGGACCGCGGCGGCCCGGTGCGGAACCCCCAGACTCCTGGGGGTCCGACTCCCCAGATCGCTGGGATGGGCGGGCGGCGGCCGCGACGCCAGGGTCGACGCCATGACAGCGCCTCCCGCTCCGGTCGAGCGGATCAACCCCACGGGCTGGAGCGCGGCCCTCGGCTTCGACCAGGCGCAGCTGCGCCCGGCCCCGGCCCGCCTGCTCACCCTGGCCGGCCAGGGCCCGGTCGACGACGACGGCGCCCTGCTGCACGAGGGCGACGTCGCGGCCCAGCTGGCGCTCGCGCTGGCCAACGTCGAGTCGGTGCTCGCCGCCGCCGGCATGGACCTCACCGACGTGCTGCGGCTGACCGTGCACACCACCGACGTCGACGCCGTGCTGGCCGCCTACGACGTGCTCGCCGAGCGGCTGGCCGCCACCGGCGCCTCCCCGCCCACGACCCTCCTCGGCGTCTGCCGGCTGGCCCTCCCCGGGATGGCCGTCGACCTCGAGGTCACCGCCGGGCGCTGACCCCGCCCGCTCCCCCGCCCCGCCCGTCCGCCTCCCCAGGAGTCCCGCCATGACCAGCACCACCCCCGACCTGTCCACCACCGAGCTCGAGCTCGCCGTCCGCGGTCCCGTCCTGTGCGCCGGCGATCCCGGCCTCGCCGCCGAGGTCGCGCCGTTCACCACCACCCACACGCCCGCCCCGGCGGTCGTCGTCGGCGCCACGTGCGCCGCCGACGTCGCCGCGGCCGTCCGCTGGGCCGCCGAGCGCGGCCTGTCCGTGGCCGTGCAGGCCACCGGCCACGGGCTCGTCTCGGCGCTGACCGGCGCGGTCCTCGTCACCACCTCGCGGATGGACGAGGTGCACGTCGACCCGGCCGCGCGCACCGCCCGGGTCGGCGCGGGCGCCCGCTGGCGGGCGGTGATCGACGCCGCCGCCCCGCACGGCCTCGCCCCGCTGTCGGGCTCGTCCTCGCAGGTGGGCGTGGTCGGGTACACCCTCGGCGGCGGCCTCGGTCCGCTGGCCCGCCGGTACGGCTTCGCGGCCGACGCCGTCCGCCGCGCCGAGCTGGTGACCGGGGACGGCGAGGTGCGCACCGTGGACGCCGCGAGCGACCCGGAGCTGTTCTGGGCGCTGCGCGGCGGCAAGGGCTCCTTCGGCGTCGTCACCGCGCTGGAGTTCGACCTGGTGCCGGTCGCGCGGCTGTACGGCGGCGGGGTGTTCTTCCCCGGCTCGGCGGCGGCCGCGCTGCTGCACGCCTACCGCGAGTGGGCGCCGGGTCTGCCGGAGGAGACGACGACGTCGATCGCCGTGCTGCGGCTGCCGCCGGACCCGGCGCTGCCCGAGCCGCTGCGCGGGCAGACCGTGGTGCACCTGCGGGTCGCGCACCTGGGCGACGCCGAGGAGGGCGCCGCGCTCGTCGCGCCGATGCGCGCGGTGGCCCCGGCGCTGCTCGACGGTCTCGGCGAGATGCCGTTCGCCGCGGTCGACGCCATCCACATGGACCCGACCGCCCCGATGCCGACCTACGACCGCGGCACGCTGCTGCGCGAGCTGACCGCCGACACCGTCGACGCGGTGCTGGCCGCCGCCGGCCCCGACGTCGAGGTGCCGCTGGTCATGGTGGAGCTGCGCCAGCTCGGCGGGGCGGTCGGCCGCCCGGCCGCCGTGCCGAACGCCGTCGCCGGCCGCGACGCCGCCTTCTCCTGCTGGGTGCTGGGGCCCATGTTCCCGCCGGTCGCCGGCATCGTGCCGGGCGTGGTGGACGCCGTCGCCGGCGCGCTCGCCCCCTGGTCGACCGGCCGCGCGCTGCTCAACTTCGCCGGGTCCCTGACGGCGGCGCAGGTCGGCGGGCTGTGGGACGAGGCCGACCGGCAGCGGCTGCTGGCCGTCAAGCGCCGCGTCGACCCGGCCGGGCTGTTCACCCACGGGCACGTGGTCGGCTGACCCCGGCGCCGGGCGGCCCGGTCCCGGCGGGGACCGGGCCGCCTCAGGCCAGCAGCAACCACAGCGCGACCGCCACCCCGGCGGTCGCCGTAAGCGCGCGGAGGGTGTCGACCCGCAGCAGCCGGCGGTGCACGACGGGGTCCCAGCCGCGGTCCAGCCGCCGGTGCTGGGGCACCGCGCCCAGCGCGGTGAGCTCCAGGACGGCGGCGAGGCAGGCCGCGGAGGCGAGCACCCCCAGCAGCGGCGTCCCGGCCGGCCGGTCGACCAGCAGCCACAGCGTGGTCACCGCCTGCCCGGCGAACAGCGGGCCCACGACGCGGGTGGCCCGGCGCTGGTGGCTCCGCTCGAACGCCGGGAACGCCGCGGCCGGCACCAGCGCCATCTGCGGGTAGACCAGCCCGCGCACGGTCCACTGGAACCCGGCGTAGGCGGCGGCCAGCGTCAGGTGCACGGCCAGCAGGGTCACGGTGCGAGCAGCCGGGGCAGCGCCGTGCCGATGGGCTCGCGGACGACGAGGTCGGCGAGCCGGTCGTAGGGCGTGGGCTCGGCGTTGACGATGCCCACCCGCGCCCCGGCGGCGGCCGCCACCTCGACCAGCCCGGCGGCCGGGTGCACGCCCAGCGAGGTCCCGACGGCGAGGAACGCGTCGCAGTCGCCGGCGGCCGCGACGGCGGCGTCCAGCACGGCGGCGTCCAGCGCCTGCCCGAAGCTGACCGTCGCCGTCTTGAGGATCCCGCCGCACACCAGGCACGCCGGGTCCGGCTCGCCGGCGTCGACGCGGGCCAGCGCCTCCGCCGTCGTCGTCCGGTCCCGGCAGGACAGGCACTCGACCGCGTGCACGGTGCCGTGCAGTTCCAGCACCCGGCCCGGGGCGGAGCCGGCCGCCTGGTGCAGGCCGTCGACGTTCTGGGTCACCAGCGCCCGCAGCCGCCCCTGCCGCTCCAGGTCCACCAGCGCGCGGTGGCCGGCGTTGGGGCGGATCTCCCCGCCGGCCAGGTCGCGGCGCATCAGCCAGGCCCGGCGCCGGATCCCGGGGTCGGCCACGTACCAGGACAGCGTCACGAGCTTCTCGGCGTCGGGGTCCCGGGTCCACACGCCGTTCGGCCCCCGGTAGTCGGGGATGCCGCTGTCGGTGGAGATGCCGGCCCCGGTCAGCACGGTGACCCGGCGGGCACCGGCCAGCCAGTCGGGGACCGCTGCGGAGGGCGGGGGCACGCCGTCCACCGTAGGGACGTCCGGGCGGCGCCGCCGTCCCCGCGGTGGAGTGGCCGAGGTCACGGGTGAGGGAAGGGTCGCCTCACTCGCGCACCCGTGCGCGCGGGCTGGGATGATCGGGGGTGGCAACGAGCGCGACGCAGACGCCGCGGACGCAACCAGCGAGGGGTAGGCGCAGAAGAGTGGCAGCCAGCAAGGACAGCTTCGGGGCTCGGGCGACGCTGAGCGTCGAGGGCACCGACTACGACATCTACCGGCTCGACGCGGTGGAGGGCGCCGAGAAGCTGCCCTTCAGCCTCAAGGTCCTCCTCGAGAACCTGCTGCGTACCGAGGACGGCGCGGACATCACCGCCGACCACATCCGCACCCTGGCGAACTGGGACCCCTCGGCCGAGCCGAGCGAGGAGATCCAGTTCACGCCGGCCCGCGTGGTCATGCAGGACTTCACCGGCGTGCCCTGCATCGTCGACCTGGCCACGATGCGCGAGGCCATGTCCGAGATCGGCGGCGACCCCGACACGATCAACCCGCTCGCCCCCGCCGAGCTGGTCATCGACCACTCCGTCATCGCCGACGTGTTCGGCACGCCGGACTCCTTCGAGCGCAACGTCGAGATCGAGTACCAGCGCAACGGCGAGCGCTACCAGTTCCTGCGCTGGGGCCAGGGCGCGTTCGACGACTTCAAGGTCGTCCCCCCGGGCATGGGCATCGTCCACCAGGTCAACATCGAGCACCTGGCCCGCGTGGTGTTCCCGCGCCAGGAGGGTGACCGCACGGTCGCCTACCCCGACACCTGCGTCGGCACCGACTCGCACACCACGATGGTCAACGGCCTGGGCGTGCTGGGCTGGGGCGTCGGCGGCATCGAGGCCGAGGCCGCCATGCTCGGCCAGCCGGTGTCGATGCTCATCCCGCGCGTCGTCGGCTTCAAGCTGACCGGCGAGCTGCCCGAGGGCTCGACCGCCACCGACCTGGTGCTCACGATCACCGAGATGCTGCGCCAGCACGGCGTCGTCGGGAAGTTCGTCGAGTTCTACGGCGCGGGCGTCTCCTCGGTGCCGCTGGCCAACCGCGCCACCATCGGCAACATGAGCCCGGAGTTCGGCTCCACCGCGGCGATGTTCCCGATCGACGAGGAGACCATCGCCTACCTGCGGCTCACCGGCCGCAGCGACGCGCAGGTCGCCCTCGTCGAGGCCTACGCCAAGGAGCAGGGCCTCTGGCACGACCCGTCGCGCGAGCCGGCCTTCTCCGAGTACCTGGAACTGGACCTCTCCACCGTCGTCCCGTCCATCGCCGGCCCGAAGCGGCCGCAGGACCGGGTCGCGCTGTCCGACGCGAAGGCCGCGTTCCGCGAGGTCCTGCCGACCTACGCCTCGCACGGCGTGGACGGCGACGAGGACCAGGCCGCCGACACCGCCTCGAACGTCGACGAGTCGGTCGAGGAGACCTTCCCGGCCTCCGACCCGGCCAGCCCGTTCGCGTCCGGCAACGGCGAGGCCGGCAAGCCGCACACCGTCGTCCCCGACCGGGTGCCCGACCGCCCCTCCAAGCCGACCCGCGTGGTCCTGGAGGACGGCACGGAGACCTTCGTGGACAACGGCCACGTCGTGATCGCCGCGATCACCTCCTGCACCAACACGTCCAACCCGCAGGTCATGATCGGCGCGGGCCTGCTGGCCAAGAAGGCCGTCGAGGCCGGCCTGTCCAGCCAGCCGTGGGTGAAGACGACGATGGCGCCGGGCTCGAAGGTCGTCACCGACTACTACGAGAAGTCGGGGCTCACCCCGTACCTGGAGAAGCTGGGCTTCTACCTGGTCGGCTACGGCTGCACCACCTGCATCGGCAACTCCGGCCCGCTGCCGGAGCCGGTGTCGGCCGCGGTGAACGAGGCCGACCTCGCCGTCGTCTCCGTGCTCTCGGGCAACCGGAACTTCGAGGGCCGGATCAACCCCGACGTCAAGATGAACTACCTGGCCTCCCCGCCGCTGGTCATCGCCTACGCCCTGGCCGGGTCGATGGACATCGACATCACCACCGAGCCGCTGGGCACCGGCAAGGACGGGCAGCCGGTCTACCTGCGCGACATCTGGCCCTCCCCGCAGGAGGTCCAGCAGACCATCGACCAGGCGGTCTCGGCGGAGCAGTTCGGCCGCAGCTACTCCGACGTCTTCGCCGGCACCGAGCAGTGGCAGAACCTGCCCACGCCCACCGGCCGCACCTTCGACTGGGACGCCGAGAGCACCTACGTCCGCAAGCCCCCGTACTTCGAGGGCATGCCGGCCGAGCCGGCCCCGGTCGGCGACATCACCGGTGCCCGCACGCTGGCGGTGCTCGGCGACTCGGTCACCACCGACCACATCTCGCCGGCCGGTTCGATCAAGGCCGACAGCCCCGCCGGGAAGTACCTGTCCGAGCACGGCGTCGAGCGGCGCGACTTCAACTCCTACGGCTCGCGCCGCGGGAACCACGAGGTCATGATCCGCGGCACCTTCGCCAACATCCGGCTGCGCAACCAGCTGGTGCCCGGCACCGAGGGTGGGGTCACCAAGAACCACCTGACCGGCGAGACGACGACGATCTACGACGCCTCGCGCGCCTACATCGACGCCGGCATCCCGCTGGTCGTGCTGGCCGGCAAGGAGTACGGCTCGGGCTCCTCGCGCGACTGGGCCGCCAAGGGCACCGCGCTGCTGGGCGTCAAGGCGGTCATCGCCGAGAGCTACGAGCGGATCCACCGCTCCAACCTCATCGGCATGGGCGTGCTCCCGCTGCAGTTCCCCGAGGGCCAGACCGCCGCGTCGCTCGGCCTGACCGGGGACGAGGAGTTCACGATCACCGGGATCACCGAGCTGAACGAGGGCCGCACGCCGAAGACCGTCAAGGTCACGGCCGGCGACGTGGAGTTCGACGCCCGCGTCCGGATCGACACCCCCGGCGAGGCGAACTACTACCGCAACGGCGGGATCATGCAGTACGTCCTGCGCTCGCTGCGCAACGCCTGATCCCGATGGACCTGGGTCTGGGCGGTCGCGGGTACCTGCTCACCGGCGCGAGCCGGGGACTGGGGTTCGCGGCCGCCCGGGCCCTGGTCGACGACGGCGCGCGGGTGCTGGTCAGCTCCCGCACGCCGGAGTCCGTGGCGCGGGCCGCCGCCGAGCTCGGCGGGGCGCCGGCCGCGTTCGGCACGCCGGCCGACCTCGCCGACCCGGCGGCGGCCGAGCACCTGGTCACCGAGGGGCGCGCGCGGCTCGGCCGGCTCGACGGCGCCCTGGTCTCCGTCGGCGGGCCGGCGCCGGGCACGGTCCTCGACACCAGCGAGGACGACTGGCGGGCCGCGATCGACTCGGTCCTGCTGGGCACCCTGCGGCTGGTCCGGGCGCTGGTCCCGCACCTGGACGACGGCGCCGCGATCGGGCTGGTGCTGTCCACGTCGGTCCGCGAGCCCATCCCGCACCTGGCCATCTCCAACGGCCTGCGCCCCGGCCTCGCGATGACCGCGAAGTCACTGGCCACCGAGCTCGGCCCGCGCGGCATCCGCGTCTTCGGCCTGCTCCCCGGCGGCATCGCCACCGACCGGATCCTCGAGCTCACCTCCCGCAGCGCCGACCCCGAGGCGGCGCGCCGCGCGGCGGAGGCCGGCATCCCGCTGCGCCGCTACGGCCGCCCCGAGGAGTTCGGCCGCGTCGCCGCCTTCTGCCTCTCCCCCGCCGCCTCGTACCTGACCGGCGTCATGCTGCCGGTCGACGGCGGCGTCCTGTCCGGCCTGTGACCCCCGACGCCGGCCGGGCAGCCGCCCCGGTCCTCGTCGCCTGCGCGCACGGCACGCGCAACCCCACCGGGCGGCGGCTGGTCGCCGAGCTCGCCCTGGCCGCGCGGGAGCTGCGCCCGGGCCTGGACACCGTCGCCGCCTTCGTCGACGTCCAGCCGCCCACCGTCGCCGACGTCGTCGCCGGGCTCGCCGCCGAGGGGCGCCCCGCGGTGGTCGTCCCGCTGCTGCTGTCCGGCGGCTACCACGTGCACGTCGACATCGCCGCGGCCGTCGAGGGCCACGACAGCGTCGTCGCCGCACGGCCGCTGGGCCCGGACCCGCGGCTGGCCGAGGTCCTCACCGACCGCCTGACCGCCGCCGGCGCCGACCCGCGCGACCCGGGGACCGCGGTCGTGCTCGCCGCCGCCGGGTCCAGCGACCGTCGGGCGGTCGCCGGCGTCGAGGGCACCGCAGCCCTGCTCCAGCGCTCCTGGGCCGGGCCGGTGACCACCGGCTACGGCTCGGCCGCGCAGCCACCGGTCCCCGACGCCGTCGCCGCCGCGCGGCGTGCCGGTGCCGAGCGGGTGGTGGTCGCCGCGTATCTGCTGGCCCCCGGGCACTTCGCCGACAAGCTGGCCGGCGCCGGCGCGGACGCCGTCACCGCTCCCCTGCTGCCCGACGGCCGGGTCGCCGCCGTCCTGCTCGACCGCTACGACACGGCCCTCGCCGGGACGGCGGGTCCGCGCCGCGCTGGCTAGCGTGGTGCGGTGCCGTCTCGTTCCCGCGCCCTCGTCCCGGCCGTCCTGCCCGCCGTCGTCGCCGCCGGCCTGCTGCTCACCGGCTGCAGCGAGGAGGTGTCGGGGACGGCGAGCCCCGCGACCACCGCCACCTCGTCCTCCAGCTCCTCCTCGTCCTCGTCCTCCTCCAGCAGCAGCTCCTCGCGCCCGGCCGACCCCGAGCTGGCGCAGTTCTGCACCGACGGCGAGCAGCTGTTCGGCGAGGCCGGGGAGGCGCTGGACGACGCCGAGGGCATGGGCATCCCGGCGTTCGTCGCCGCCCTCGACCAGACCCTCGACGCCTTCGACGCGCTCGAGCCGCCGGCCGAGATCGCCGAGGACTGGCAGGCGTCCCGGGACGGCTTCGCCGGGCTGCGGGACGCCGTCGCCGCCATCGACCCGGCTGCGCCGGACGCCGAGCAGCAGGCGGTCGCGATCATCGCCGACGCCGGGGCCACCCTCGGCCCCGCCTTCGAGCGGGTCGGCGCCTGGATCGACGAGAACTGCCCGAACTCCTGACGGGCGGGCTCCCGGCGCGCTGCTGACGGCGGGCTCCTGACAGCCGGGCCGGGGCGGAGCAGGATCGCGCCGTGACCGCCTACCCGCAGCCGATCGTGCCCGCCGGCTCCGTCGAGCCGGTGCCGCGCCGGGTGCGCGCGGTCCTGGCCGACCGCGTGGTGCTCGACACCAGCCGCGCCCGCTACGGCTGGGAGTGGCCGCCCTACCCGCAGTTCCACGTGCCGGTGGCCGACGTCGACCCCGCCGTGCTCGTCGACGAGGGTGTCGACGAGGACCGCCCGCTGGGGCGCGCCCGCCGCCACGGCCTGCGCGCCGGCTCCACCGACCGGCCCGCCGCCGGCTGGTGCTACACCGACGGGCCGCTGGCCGGGCACCTGCGGTTCGAGTGGGCGGCGCTGGACGCCTGGTTCGAGGAGGACGAGGAGGTCTTCGTCCACCCGCGCAACCCCTACGCCCGCGTCGACGCCCTGCGCTCCCAGCGGCACGTGCGGGTGGAGCTGGGCGGGGTGCTGCTCGCCGAGTCGAGGTCCCCGGTGCTGCTGTTCGAGACCGGCCTGCCGCCCCGCTGCTACCTGCCGCGCACCGACGTCCGCTTCGCCCATCTCGTGCCCAGCGGGACCCGCACCCGCTGCCCGTACAAGGGCCGCACCAGCGACTACTGGTCGGTCCGCGGCGGCCCCACCGACGTCGCCTGGAGCTACGAGACGCCGGTCGGCGCGGCGCTGGCCGTCGCGGGCCTGGTCGCGTTCCTCGACGAGGCGGTGGACGTCGTGCTGGACGGGGTGCCCCAGGACCGGCCGGTGACGCACTTCTCCCGCTGACCCGCCGCCGGCGTGCCAGCATGGAGCCGAGGCCTCCCGGCCCCCGGACGAGCGGCGCCGTACCCGGACAGCGACAAGACGGCGACCTCGGAGGTCGTCGTGTCCTGGCTCGTGCTCGTCCTGTCCGGTGTCCTGGAGTCGGTGTGGGCCACCGCGCTCGGCCGCTCGGAGGGCCTCTCCCGGCTGTGGCCGTCCGTCGTGTTCCTGCTCGCGCTGGCCGGCAGCATGGCGGGGCTGGCGTACGCGCTGCGGGAGCTGCCGACCGGGACCGCCTACGCGGTGTGGGTCGGCGTCGGGGCGGCGCTGACCGTGCTCGTCGCCATGGCCACCGGCGACGAGCCAGCGAGCGTCGTGCGGCTGCTGCTCGTCGGCGGGATCGTCGGCTGCGTGATCGGGCTCAAGGTCCTGTCCTGAGCCCGGGGTCGGGCCCCGTCGCGGCCGGCCGCCGGGGGTCGTTCGCCCACTGCGACCACGAGCCGGGCCACAGCGCGGCGTCCACCCCCGCGACCGCGAGCGCGGCGACCTGGTGGGCCGCGGTGACCCCGGACCCGCAGTACACGCCGACGTCGGCGCCGGGCACCGCCCCCAGGGCGGCGAACCGCTCCGTCAGTACAGCGGCTGCAACGAATGTGCCGTCGGGCGCGAGGTTCGCCGTGGCCGGCGCGCTGGCCGCGCCGGGGACGTGCCCGGCGCGCGGGTCCACGGGCTCGACCTCGCCGCGGTACCGCTCGCCGGCGCGGGCGTCGGAGCAGCACCCCGCCGGCGGCCGGGAGGCCGGCCGCCTCGTCCGCGGTCAAGGTGGCCATGCCGCCCCCGCTCAGGGTCACGTCCCCCGGCTCGGGGACGACCTCGCCCGCCTCCAGCGGGCCGCCGGCCGCCCGCCACGCGGCCAGGCCGCCGTCCAGCAGCCGGACGTCGTCCAGCCCGCCCCACCGCAGCAGCCACCACGCCCGGGCGGCCGCGAGGCCACCGGAGTCGTCGTAGGCGACGACCCCGTCTCCCGCGCCGATCCCCCAGCGTCGCGCCGCGGACTGCAGTCGCTGTAACGACGGCAGCGGGTGCCGTCCCTGGGCCGCGGACGGCGGGTCGGCCAGCTCCGTGTCCATGTCGACGAAGACCGCGCCCGGCAGGTGCGCCTCCCGGTACCGCTCCCGGCCGCGGTCGTCACCGAGCGCCCACCGGACGTCGAGCAGCACGATCCGGCGGGTCTCGGCGCGGAGCCCGGCCGCGTCGACGAGGACGCCGTCGCGGCTCACCGGACGGCGAGCAGCCCGCGCAGCTCCGTGGTCAGCGCCTCGCGGGCCGCCGGCTTGCCCGCGAAGGCCACCGGCGTGATCTGGAACAGCGAGATCTTCCAGCGCCCCGCGGCCTCCTCGACGGCGACCACGGTCTGCTGGCAGTGCAGCACCGGGTCGAGGTCCTCCTCGCCCGGCGGGATGACCCCTGCGTGGGCGTGCAGGACCGCGGTGCCGGGCGCGAGCTGCCGCACGGACCGGACGAGGCCGACGTAGGTCGCCGTCGGGTGGCTGCTGAAGACGCGGCGCAGCTCCGAGGCGATCGACAGCCGGCCGCTGGTGTGCGTGCCGTCGTACCCGACGATGTCCCCGTCGTCGGCGAACGTGGCCGCCACCGCTGCTCCGCTGCGCCGGTTCCACGCCTCCAGGAAGGCGGTGTACAGGGCGCGGATCTGCGCGTCCTGCGGATGGGCTGAGGTCACTTCACTCCTCGCTGGCGCTCGCCGGAGGTCCCCGGCGGTGCTCTGTGTCAGCGCGCCCTCGCACGCTCGGCCGCGCGTCCCCCTGTGGTGCCGGTGGGACAGGAGGAACGGTAGTGGTCAGGCCGCGCCGACCGTCCGACGCTCGCCGTCCGCGAACTGGGTCCGGTACAGCTCCGCGTACCGCCCCCCGAGTGCCAGCAACTCCTCGTGAGTGCCCGACTCCGCGATGCGACCGTCGTCGACGACGAGGATCTGGTCCGCGCTGCGGATCGTCGACAGCCGGTGCGCGATCACCAGCGAGGTGCGGCCCGCCAGCGCGGTGTCCAGCGCGTGCTGCACCGCGACCTCGGACTCGCTGTCCAGGTGCGCGGTCGCCTCGTCGAGGATCACCACGCCCGGCGCCTTGAGCAGCACCCGGGCGATCGCCAGCCGTTGCTTCTCGCCGCCGGACAGCCGGTACCCGCGGTCGCCGACCACCGTGTCCAGCCCGTCGGGCAGGGACCCGATGAGCGCCGCGATGCGGGCGCCGGTCAGCGCGTTCCACAGCTGCTCGTCGGTGGCGTCCGGCCGCGCGTACAGCAGGTTGGCGCGGATCGTGTCGTGGAACAGGTGGGCGTCCTGGCTGACCACGCCGATCGCGTCGCGCAGCGAGTCCGTCGTCGCGTGCCGGACGTCGACCCCGCCGACCCGGATCGCGCCCTCGGTCACGTCGTACAGCCGCGGCACCAGGTTGGCGATCGTGGACTTGCCGGCACCGGAGTGGCCGACCAGCGCGACGAGCTGGCCGGGCTCCACGCGGAACGACACGTCGTGCAGGACCGCCGTCGGCCCGCCGTGCTCGGGCAGCGACACCTCCTCCAGCGACGGCAGCGACACGTCGGAGGCGGCCGGGTAGCTGAAGGACACGTGCTCGAACTCGACCGAGCGGTCGCCGGCCGGCACCGGGACGGCGTCGGGCGCCTCGCGGATCATCGGCGGCAGGTCCAGCACCTCGAAGACGCGGTCGAAGCTGACCATCGCGCTCATCACGTCGACCCGGACGTTCGACAGCGCCGTCAGCGGCCCGTACAGCCGCGACAGCAGCAGGGCCAGGGCGACGACGTCACCGGGGCTCAGCGAGCCGTTGAACGCCAGCGCGCCGCCCAGGCCGTAGACCAGCGCGGTGGCCAGCGCGGCGACCAGGGTGAGCGCCGTGAAGAAGGTGCGCCCGTACATCGCCGACAGCACGCCGATGTCGCGCACGCGGGCGGCGCGACCCCGGAAGGACTCGGCCTCCACCGCCGGCCGGCCGAACAGCTTGACCAGCAGCGCGCCGGCCACGTTGAACCGCTCGGTCATCGTCGCGTTCATCGACGCGTTGAGGGCGTAGGACTCCCGGGTGATCTCCTGCAGCCGGGTGCCGATGCGCCGCGCGGGCAGGACGAACAGCGGCACCATGACCAGCGACAGCAGGGTGATCTGCCAGGACAGGCTGAACATCACGGCGGCGGTCAGCACCAGCCCTATGACGTTGCTGACCACGCCCGACAGCGTCGAGGTGAACGCCTGCTGCGCGCCGATGACGTCGTTGTTGAGCCGGCTGACCAGCGCCCCGGTCTGGGTGCGGGTGAAGAACGCCACCGGCATCCGCTGCACGTGCTGGAAGACCCGCGCGCGCAGGTCGTAGATGACGCCCTCGCCGATGCGCGCGGAGAACCACCGCGTGCCCAGCGCGATCGCCGCGTCGAGCACGGCCAGCCCCGCGATGAGCAGCGCGATCCGCACGATGTCGCCCGACGTGCCGCGCAGCGCCGCGATCCGGTTGACGATGTCGCCGGCCAGCAGCGGGGTGGCCACGCCGATCAGCGACGACCCGATGACCAGCAGCAGGAACCAGCTGAGGTCCCGGCGGTACGGGCGGGCGATGCCCAGCACCCGCCGGACCGTCCCCTTGGGCAGCCGCCGCTCGGTCACCGAGGGGTCCCGACGGAACGAGCGCATCGCCGCCATGGAGGTCATGTTGTTCACCGCTCGACCTCCTTCTCTCTCGGTACCGGGCAACCGCGCCCGGTCCTCGAGGATTCCACCCCGGCTGTCAGCCCTGGGCGGACGCGGCGAGCTCGGCCAGCCGGCGGGCCTGCGCGGCCCGCTCGGCGGCGTCCTGCGCCTCCGGGTCGTTGCGGACGGCGGAGCGCACCAGCGATGCCGTCTCCCGCACCGCCCCGGCCGGCGGGGCGGTGAGGGCCGCGACCAGCTGCGCCACCGCGTCGTCCAGCTCCGCGCGCGGCACCACGGCGTTGGCCAGGCCCCACGCGAGGGCCTCGGCCGCGGGCACCGGGCGCCCGGTCACGCAGATCTCCAGCGCCCGCGCGTACCCGACCAGCTCGGCCAGCGTGCTCGTGCCGGTGAGGTCGGGGACCAGCCCCAGCGTCGCCTCGGGCAGCCGCAGGCTCGCGTCCTCGCTCAGCACCCGCAGGTCGCAGGCCAGGGCCAGCTGGGCACCGGCGCCGATCGCGTGCCCCTGCACCGCCGCCACCGAGACGATCCCCGGGGACCGCAACCAGCGGAACCCGGCCTGGTAGCCGCGGATCTGCTCCTGGGCGTCCCCCGTCGGCATCTCCCCCAGCGCCCCCAGCCCCCCGGCCGTCGACGGGTCGGGGCTGAACAGGCTGCGGTCCAGGCCGGCGGAGAACGACCGGCCCTCCCCGCGGACGACGACCACCCGCACGTCGTCGTCCAGGGAGGCTCCCACGGCCGCCAGCGCGGCCCAGGTCGCCGGGGTCTGGGCGTTGAGCTGCTCGGGGCGGTCCAGGGTCACGGTGAGGACGGCGCCCTCGCGCGCCGTCCGCACCCAGCCCGGCGCGGCGCCGGGGCTCACGCCTCCTTCTTGGCGGCGTTCCGGTTGGCTCCCCCACGGCTGCGCAGGCTGGCACCGGACTCCGACAGGAGCCGGTGGACGAAGCCGTAGGAGCGGTTGGTCGAGGTGGCCAGGGAGCGGATGCTCTCGCCCTCGTCGTACCGCTTGCGGAGCTCGTCGGCCAGCGTCGTGCGGTCCCCGCCGGTGATCCGCTTGCCCTTGCCGAGGTCCGCCGTGCTCGAGTCGGCCATGAGTCCCCTCCGTCAGCAGCCGGCCGTGACCTGCCCGGCCGGGACGGCTGCTCGTCCCCTTGGCGCCGCCGTCCCGGTGACCACGGCATCCCGGGACACATGATCACCCAGGCACCCGGCCCGCGCGCGGCGAGCGCCGGCACCACGTCCTGTCGGACCCGCCCGGCACGATGCCGGCATGGCCGACACCGCTGGGAACCAGCACCACGCGATCGACTACGTCGAGCTCACCGTGACCGACCTCGACGCCGCGAAGCGCTTCTACACCGGGGCCTTCGGCTGGGAGTTCACCGACTACGGCCCCGGCTACGCGGGCTTCCGCGACGGCCGCGGCGGCGCCGCCGAGAGCGGGGGCCTGGCGCTGGGCGAGGCGCCCCGCCCCGCCGGCGGGCCGTTCGTGCTGCTGTTCTCCGCCGACCTGGACGCCAGCGCGGCGGCGGTCGAGCGGGCCGGCGGCCGGGTCGTGCAGGGGCCCTACGAGTTCCCCGGCGGCCGCCGCTTCCACTTCACCGACCCCAGCGGCAACGAGCTGGGCGTCTGGGCCGCGAGCTGAGCGGCAGGAGTGGCCGGCCGCGTCAGGCCAGCGACACCAGGTCGGCCAGCTCCTCGCTCCAGGCGTCCTCGGTGCCGTCGGGCAGGATGATCACCTTGTCCGGGTCCAGCGCCCGCACCGCGCCCTCGTCGTGGGTGACCAGCACGATCGCCCCGGCGTAGGTGCGCAGCGCGTCGAGCACCTGCTCGCGGCTGGCGGGGTCCAGGTTGTTGGTCGGCTCGTCGAGCAGCAGCACGTTCGCCCCGGACACGACGAGGGTGGCCATGGCCAGCCGCGTGCGCTCGCCCCCGGACAGCGTGCCGGCCCGCTGGTCGACCGCCTCGCCGGAGAAGAGGAACGCGCCGAGGATCCGGCGCAGCTCGGTGTCGGTGGAGTCCGGCGCCGAGGACCGCATGACCTCCAGCAGGGTGCGGTCCATGTCGATGGTCTCGTGCTCCTGCGCGTAGTACCCGATCCGCAGGCCGTGCCCCGGCTTCACCTCGCCGGTGTCGGGGACCTCGGTGCCGGCCAGGATGCGCAGCAGCGTCGTCTTCCCCGCGCCGTTGAAGCCGAGCACGACCACCCGGGTGCCGCGGTCGATGGCCAGGTCGACGCCGGTGAAGATCTCCAGCGAGCCGTAGCTCTTGCTCAGGTGCTCGGCGGTGAGCGGCGTGCGGCCGCAGGCCGCCGGCGTCGGGAAGCGCAACTTGGCGACCCGGTCCGCGACGCGCACCTCCGCCAGCCCCGCGGCCAGGCGCTGGGCGCGCTTGTCCATGCTCTGCGCGGCCTTGGCCTTGGTGGCCTTCGCGCGCATCTTGTCCGCCTGCGCGGTGAGCGCGTCGATCTTCTTCTCGGCGTTCGCGCGCTCGGCCTTCCGGCGGCGCTCGTCGGTCTCCCGGGCGTCCAGGTAGCGCTTCCAGCCGAGGTTGTAGACGTCGACGGTGGCGCGGTTGGCGTCCAGGTGCCACACCTTGTTGACCACGGCCTCGAGCAGCTCGACGTCGTGGCTGATCACCACCAGCCCGCTCTTGTGGCCGGCGAGGAAGCCCTTGAGCCACACGATCGAGTCCGCGTCGAGGTGGTTGGTCGGCTCGTCGAGCAGCAGCGTGTCGGCGTCGGAGAACAGGATGCGCGCGAGCTCGACGCGGCGGCGCTGACCGCCGGAGAGGGTGCGCAGCGGCTGGGCCAGCACCCGGTCGGGCAGGCCCAGGTTGGTGCAGATGCGCGCGGCGTCGCTCTCCGCGGCGTACCCGCCCAGCGCGGCGAACTGGTCCTCCAGGCGCCCGTACGCCCGCACCGCCCGGTCGCGCTCGGCGTCGTCGGCCGGCTCGGCCATCGCCACCTGCGCCTTGGTGAGCTGCGCCTTGAGGACGTCGAGGCCGCGGCCGGAGAGCACCCGGTCGCTGGCGGTGATGTCGAGGTCGCCGCTGCGCGGGTCCTGCGGGAGGTAGCCCAGCTCCCCGGACACCTCGACCTTGCCGGCGTGCGGCACCCGCTCACCGGCCAGCGTGGTGAGGGTGGTGGTCTTGCCGGCGCCGTTGCGACCGACGAGGCCGATCCGGTCGCCCGGCTGCACGCGCAGGTCCGCGCCGCTGATGAGGATCCGGGCGCCGGCGCGCAGCTCCAGACCGGTCGTCGTGATCACTGAGCCCAGGGTAGGCGCTCCGGGCGGCCGGCTCGACCTCTTTCGCCGGTGACATCGGCTGCACCGGTGCTGCCGGCGGGTGTCCACAGGCGCGGTCGGCCGGGACCCGCCCGTGACCGGGACCCGCCACGATGCGGGCCATGACGCGTTCCCCGGGCCTGCCGTGCCCGGTCTGCGGCCTGCCCGCCCTCGGCGGGGGGCCGGCCACGTGCCCGGCCTGCGGCCTGCCCGCCGTCGGCGAGGCGGCCCTGGTCGTCGCACGGATCGGCGCCACCCTGGACGAGCTGGTCCGCGACCGCGACCGCCTGCTGGCGGCCCTGCGCTCGGCCGCGCCCGGGCCCGCCCCGGCCGCCGTCCCCGCCCCGCCGCCCGGACCGGCCTGGCCTCCACCGCCCGGGCCGGCTCACGGGTCACCCCGGTCCGACGCGCCGTGGCCGCCCACTCCCCCGTGGCCGGCCGCTCCCCCGTGGCCGGCCCCTCCGTCGGCGCCGGTCGCGGCACCGACCGCACCGGCCCGGCGCCTGAGCCCGCAGCAGGTGCTGCTCGGCCTGGGGGCGCTGGCGCTCGTCGCCGGCGCGCTGGCCTTCGTCGCGGTCGCCTGGGACCGCCTGGGCGTGGCCGGGCAGGTGGTCGTGCTGCTCGCGGTGACGGCGGGGCTGTGCGGCGCCTCGGCGTGGACCGCGCGGCGCGGGCTGCGGGCCACGGAGGAGGCGCTGGCCGGGGCCGGGGCCGCGTTGCTGGCCGTCGACCTGGGAGCCGCGCACGCGCTCGGCCTGGCCGGGGCCGACGACGTCCCGGTCCGGGTGTGGACGGCGTGCTCGGGCGCGGCGGTCGCGCTGGTCGCGCTGGCCCTGGGCCGGCTGACCCGCAGCACCGCGGCCTGGCCGCTCGTCGCGCTCCTCGCGGCGCAGCCGGTGCCGCTGCTGCTCCTGCCCGCGGGCGCGGCCGGGGGGCCGGCCGGGGTGGCGGTGCTGCTCGGGCTGGCGCTGGCCGACGTGCTGGTGCTGGCGGCGGTGCGGCCGCTGCTGCGTCCGGTCGCGGGGACGGTGACCGCCCTGGCCGCAGCCGGCGGGGTCCTGCTGGCGCTGGTGGTCGCCTGGGGTCGGGAGGCACCGCTGTCGTGGGCGGCCACCGGCCTGCTGCTCGCCGCGGCCGCCGGCGTCGCTCTCCTCCTCCGCTGGTCGCGCCCGGCGGCCCTCCTGCCCGGGACCGTCCCGCTGGTGGGCGTCGGAGCCGGGGTCACCGCGGCGGCGGCCACCGGTTCCCTCGACGCGCTCGGCCGCCCCGGTCCGGTGCTCGCGGTCGCCCTCGGGCTCGCTCTGCTCACCGTCGCGGTGCTGGTCCCCCGGCCCCGCGTGGTGCCGGCCGGCACGGCCGCCGGCGGGTCGGTGTTCGCGCTGGCCGGTGCGGGGGTGCTGCTGGACGCCGGCCGGTTCGTCGAGCTCGCGTGGCTGGCGCTGGCCGTCGCGGCCCCGGCCGCGCTGGCCGCGGTGCGTCGCCCGGCGCTGCGCCCGGCCGCGGTCGGGACCGCGCTGGCCGCGCCGGCGGCGGCCGCCCTGCTGGCCGCCGTCGGGGGGTCGCTGGACCGGCCCGCGGCCGGGCTGCTGCTGGCGCTCACGGCGGCGGTCGCGTTCGCCGTGGCGGCGCTGCGGGCCGGCCGGCCCGAGAAGCGCGTGGCGGCGGGGGCCGGCGCGGTGGCCGGCGCCCTGGCCGTCGGCACGACCGCGCCGGCCGGCGCCCTCGGCCCGCTGGCCGTGCAGCTGGCCGTCGTCGGCGTGGCGGCCGGCGGCTACGGCCTCGCCGTGCGGTCGCGGGTCGTGCAGGCGCTCGCGGTCGCCGTGCTGGTGGCGGCGTGCTGGTCCGCGGGAGCCGGCGCGGAGGTGGCGGTGGTCGAGGCCTACACGCTGCCGGCCGCCGCGGGCCTGGCCGTGCTGGCCGTCGCGGGGTTGCGGGCGGGGGCCGGGTCCTGGTCCGTGGAGGGGCCGGCGCTGGCGGTCGCGCTGGTCCCCTCCGCGCTGGCCGCCGTCGCCGACCCCGCCCCGCTGCGCTGGCTGGTCGTGGTCGCGGCCGCGGCGCTCGCCACGGCGGGAGGAGCGGTCGCGCACCGGCAGGCGCTCTTCGTCCTCGGCGCCGGCAGCCTGGTCTGGGTGGTCCTCGGCCGGCTGGCCCCGTATGCGCCGCTGCTGCCCCGCTGGATCACCCTGGGCGTCGTCGGCGTGGTGCTGCTGGTCGTCGGCGCCACGTACGAGCGGCGGCGGCAGCAGGCGCGCGAGGCGGTCGGGTGGGTGGCGCAGATGCGCTGACCTCCCCGGCCTGCCGGGCGCGGCAGCCGGTCCTAGCGTGGACGGCGTGGCGGACCTCCCCTCCCGCGTCCGGCCGCCGCAGGTGCTGCTGGCGGTCGGCACGGTGCTCCTGCTGGTGGGCGCGCTGGCCGCCCCCGGCAGGGACGGCCCCGGATCGGGCGCCACGCTCACCCTGGCCGCGCTCGCGGCCGGTGCGGTCTCCGCGTGGGCCGGCCGGGTCGGCGCGCGGGGCACCCGGGAGGCGCTGGCCGCCACCGCGGTGGTGCTGGCGCTGGCCGGTGTCCCGCAGGGCGGCTCGCCGCTGGGCCCGGCGCTGCTCGCCCTGGCGCTGTCCGGGGTCGCCCGGCTGCAGCCGGCGCCGCTGAGCTGGCCGCTGGGCGCCTGGGCCGCCCTCCAGCTGGCGGCCCTGCGGGCCCTGGCGGAGGTCCCCGCCGGGGCGGCCCGCACCGCGGCCCTGCTCGCCGTCGCCCTGATCGGCCTGGTCGTGGTGCTGGGCGCGCGGCCCGCGCTCGCCCGGGTCGTCCTCGCCACGACCGTCCCGTGGTGGGTGCTCGGCGTCGGCGCGGGCATCGGCACGGCGTGGTCGGCCCCCGCCCCCGCCGCGGCCGCGTCCGTCGCGCTGACCGTCGCCGCCGCGGCCGGGCTGCTCGTCGTCCGGCTGGTCCGCGCCGTGACGCCGCTGCTGGGGCCGCCCCGCGCCGTCCCCGTGGTGGCCGGCGTCGTCGCCGGCGCGGCGGTCGCGGGACCGCTGTCCGGCGGACCGGCCGGCGAGGTGGTGGCCGGGTACGCCGGCGTCCTGCTGGCGGCCGTCTCGGCCGCGGTCCTGGACGGCCGGTGGCGCGGCCTGCTGCTGCCGTGCGCGCTCGCGGCGGGGGCCGTGCTGCTCGCCTGCGCCCTGGCCCAGCTCGTCGGCGCCGCGGCCTGGGGGCCGCTGGCGCTGCTGCTCCTGCTCACGGCGGTGCCCGCGGCCGCAGTCGCGCGGTGGCGCCGGGAGGACCGGCCGGCCGCCCTGCCGGCGGCCGTGGGCTGCCTGGCGGCGGCCTCGCTGCTGGCGGTCCCGGCCGGGCTGCTCGCCCCGGCGGCCGCCGCGGCGGCGCTCACCGGGCTGTACGCGGCGGCCCTCCTCGGCGCCTCCGGCCTGGCGCCGCACACCCGGGAGCACACCCTGACCGTCGCCGCGGGCGCCGCGGCGGCGGCGGTGCTGCTCGCGGCCGCCGCCGGCTCGCCCGGCCAGGTGGCGGCCCACCTCGCCGTCCAGGGCGTCCTGACGTGGCTGTGGGCCGGGCACCCCGGCCGCCGCGTCGAGGACCCGTCCGCGACCGCCCGGGCGGTGGGCGCCGCGGAGGTGGTCGCCGCGGCGTGGACGGCGGCGGCGCTGGGGGACGTCGCCGTCCTGGAGGCCTACACGCTGCCGGCGGCCGTGGGGCTGCTGGCCGCGGCCGGTCCCGACCTGCGGCGCCGGCCGTCGGGACGCGCGTGGGGGCCTGGGCTGCTGCTGGCGGCCGTCCCGTCGACGGTCCTCGCCGTCGTCGCGCCGGGCGTCGGGCGGCCCCTGCTCGTGCTGGCGGCGGCGGCCCTGGCCCTGGTCGGGGGCGCCGCCGCGGGGATCCGGGCGCCGCTGCTGGCCGGGGCGGGCACCGCCGTCGCGCTGGCGATCGGCCTGGCCGTCGTGGCGCTGCCGCTCCCGCTGGCCGGCACCGTCGTCGCCGGCGTGGCGCTGCTGGCCCTGGGGGCCCGGCGCGAGCTCCGGCCCGTCGGGGGGTTCGCCGACCGGGTCGCGGAGATGCGCTGACCCGGCCCCTTGACAGGCAAGTCGCCACTTGCCTATACATCCGGCGTGGACGACGACGCCGACATCTTCCGGGCTCTCGGTGACGCGACGCGACGCACCATCCTCGACGAGCTGACCGACCGGGACGGTCAGACGCTCTTCGAGCTCTGCGGCCGGCTCGGCATGAAGCACGGGCTCGGCTCGTCGCGACAGGCGATCTCGCAGCACCTCGCCGTCCTCGAACAGGCCGGCCTCGTCCGCACCCGGCGGCAGGGTCGGTACAAGTTCCACCACCTCGACACGGGCCCGTTGCGCTCGATCGTCGAGCGGTGGCCCGTCGACCGAGAGGCACCCGACCCGTGATCCGGATCAACATCACCAGCGTGTGGGTGGACGACCAGGCCAAGGCGCTGGCGTTCTACACCGAGAAGCTGGGCTTCGTGACGAAGACCGACGTGCCGGCCGGGGACGCGCGGTGGCTGACCGTCGTCTCCCCCGCCGCGCCCGACGGCGTCGAGCTGCTGCTGGAGCCGGACGGGCACCCGGCGACGCGCCCGCTCAAGGAGGCGCTCGTCGCCGACGGCATCCCGTTCACCTCGTTCGCCGTGGACGACGTCCACGCCGAGGTCGAGCGGCTCAAGGCGCTGGGCGTGGAGTTCACCCAGGAGGCGACCGACCTGGGGCCGGTGGTCACCGCCGTCCTCGACGACACCTGCGGCAACCTGATCCAGATCGCCGCGATGAAGTAGGCCCGGCGGGACAGGACCCCGCTGCCGGGGCCCGCGCCACGGACCGTGGCGCGGCCGGGCAGCGGGGCCCGTCCTCAGACGCGGAAGCCGAGCGCCCGCAGCTGCTCGCGACCGTCGTCGGTGATCTTGTCCGGGCCCCACGGCGGCATCCAGACCCAGTTGATCCGGATGTCGTCGACCAGGCCGGGGCCGGGGCCGCCGGTCAGCGCGGTGCGCGCCTGGTCCTCGATGACGTCGGTCAGCGGGCAGGCCGCCGACGTCAGCGTCATGTCGAGCACGGCGACGTTGTTCTCGTCGACGTCGATGCCGTAGACGAGGCCCAGGTCGACGACGTTGACGCCGAGCTCGGGGTCGACGACGTCGCGCATGGCCTCCTCGACGTCCTCGAGCAGCGCCGACTTGTAGGCGGGGAGCTCCGCGGACGGGGTCCCGGCGGCAGGGGTCTCGGTGGTCTCGCTCACTGCTGGCCTCCAGTCGTGGCGGTGTCGGCGACCGACAGGGCTCGGGCGCTGGCGTCCTTGAGGGCCATCCAGCTCATCAGCGCGCACTTGACGCGCGCCGGGTACTTGGAGACGCCGGCGAACGCCACGGCGTCCTCCAGCTCGTCCTCGAGCTTCTCGGCCACCGCCGCGTCGCCCTTGCTCTGCATCAGCGTCATGAAGTGCTCGCCGGTCTCCAGCGCCTGCGGCACGGTGCGGCCGATGACGAGGTCGTACATCGCCGAGACCGAGGCCTGGCTGATCGAGCAGCCCATGCCCTCGTACGAGACATCTGACAGGACGACGTCCCCCGCTGCGTCCTTCTCCAGGTGCACCCGCAGGGTCACCTCGTCGCCGCACGTCGGGTTGACGTGGTGCACCTCGGCCTCGAAGGGCTCCCGCAGGCCGCGGCCGTGCGGGTTGCGGTAGTGGTCCAGGATGATCTCCTGGTACATCGACTCGAGCTGCACGATCAGGCCTCCCTGGTGCCGGCCGACGGGGCGGCTCCCGAGGGGACAACGCCGAAGAACTGCTGGGCCTTCCGGATGCCGTCGGCCAGCGCGTCCACGTCGTCGTAGCCGGTGTGCACGTAGAAGGTGGCGCGGGTCGTCGCGGGGACGCCGTAGCGCCGCACGACCGGCCACGCGCAGTGGTGGCCCACCCGCACGGCGATGCCCTCGTCGTCGAGCACCTGGCCCACGTCGTGCGGGTGGATGCCGTCGACGGTGAACGAGATCGCTCCGCCGCGGGCGACGGTGTCGGGCGGGCCGATCACCGTGACGCCGGGGATCTCGGCGAGCCGCTCGAGCGCGTAGGCGGTCAGCGCCTCCTCGTGCGCCAGCACGGCGTCCATGCCGAGCCGCTGCAGGTACTGGACGGCGGCGCCGAGCCCCACGACCTGCGCGGTCATCGGGACGCCGGCCTCGAAGCGCTGCGGCGGGGGCATGAAGGTGCTGCCCTCCATCCGCACGACCTCGATCATCGAGCCGCCGGTGAGGAACGGCGGCAGCGCGTCGAGCACGTCGTAGCGGCCCCACAGGACACCGACCCCGGTGGGGCCGAGCATCTTGTGGCCGGAGAACACGAGGAAGTCCGCGCCGAGCTCGGTGACGTCCACCGGCTGGTGGGGCACCGACTGCGCGCCGTCCACCAGCACCAGGGCGCCCACCTCGCGGGCGCGGGCCACGATCGGCTCCAGCGGGTTGATCGTGCCCAGGATGTTGGACTGCTGGGTGACCGCGACCAGCTTGGTCCGCTCGTTGACGACCGTGGCGAGGTCGGACAGGTCGAGCCGGCCGTCGTCGGTCAGCCCCAGCCAGCGCAGGGTCGCCCCGGTGCGCTCGCACAGCTGCTGCCACGGCACCAGGTTCGCGTGGTGCTCCATCTCGGTCACGACGATCTCGTCGCCCTGGCCGACCGCGTACCGGCGGAACCCCGGCTCCTTGGCCGTGGCCGCGTTGGACAGCGCGTAGGCGACGAGGTTGATCGACTCGGTCGAGTTGCGGGTGAACACGACCTCGTCGGTGCGGGCCCCGATGAAGCGCGCGATCGTCTCGCGCGCCTCCTCGTAGGCGCCCGTGGCCTCCTCGGCGAGCTGGTGCGCGCCGCGGTGGGGGGCCGCGTTGACGTTCTCGTAGAACCAGCGCTCGGCGTCCAGGACGCTGCGCGGCTTCTGCGAGGTGGCGCCGGAGTCGAGGTAGACCAGCCGCTTCCCGTCGCGGACGGTGCGCGACAGGATCGGGAAGTCCGCCCGGATCGCCTCGACGTCCAGCGGGAGGGGCCTGCGCTGCGCCCCGGCACCGGGACGCGAGACGGTCCGGGTCATGCCGACGCCGCCTCCGAGCCCTTGACGTACTCGGCGTAGCCCTCGTTCTCGAGCTTCTCGGCCAGCTCCGGGCCGCCCTCCTCGACGAACCGGCCACCGACGAACACGTGCACGAAGTCGGGCTTGATGTAGCGCAGGATCCGCGTGTAGTGCGTGATCAGCAGGACGCCGATCTCGCCCTCCTCGCGGGTGCGGTTGACGCCCTCGGAGACGATCCGCAGCGCGTCGACGTCCAGGCCGGAGTCGGTCTCGTCGAGGACGGCGATCTTCGGCTTGAGCAGACGCATCTGCAGGATCTCGTGGCGCTTCTTCTCACCGCCGGAGAAGCCCTCGTTCACGTTGCGCTCGGCGAACGCCGGGTCCATCTCCAGGCCGGCCATCTCGGTCTTGACGTCCTTGACCCAGGTGCGCAGCTTCGGGGCCTCGCCCTTGATCGCGGTGGCCGCGGTGCGCAGGAAGTTCGAGACCGACACGCCGGGCACCTCGACCGGGTACTGCATGGCCAGGAACAGCCCGGCGCGGGCGCGCTCGTCGACGCTCATCGCGAGGACGTCCTCGCCGTCGAGGGTCACCGAGCCGCCGGTGACGGTGTACTTCGGGTGGCCGGCGATGGAGTACGCCAGCGTCGACTTGCCCGAACCGTTCGGGCCCATGATCGCGTGGGTCTCGCCGGAGCGGATGGTGAGGTCGACGCCGCGGAGGATCTCCTTGGCCTCGTCCCCCTCCCCCACGCTGACGTGCAGGTCGCGGATCTCGAGCACGGACACTGTCTTCTCGCTCCTCAGGTGCCGGCCGTCACGCGGACGGGAGCGTCGACGTCGACCAGCACGTCGTCACCCTCCACGCGGACCGGGTAGACGGGGACCGGCTCGGTGGCCGGCAGGTTGGTGGGGCGGCCGCTGGTCAGGTCGAAGCACGACCCGTGCAGCCAGCACTCGATGGTGGGGGCGCCGCGGAACTCCTCCACGTCCCCCTCGGACAGCGGGACCTCGGCGTGCGAGCAGAGGTCCTCGATGGCGAACACCTCGCCCTCGAAGCGGACGACGGCGACCGCCTCACGGCCCTCGATGCCGAGGCCGTCGAGCTCGACGCGCAGCGCGCCGGGCTCGGCGACGTCGGCCAGCGAGCAGAGCCGGGTGAAGGCCATCAGGCCTCCACCGGCTGCTCGGCGAGCCCGGGGAGCTGGCCCAGCCGCGCCTCGACCGAGGCCATCAGCCGGTCCTGCAGCTCCGGCAGGCCGACCCGGGCGATGACGTCGGCGAAGAACCCGCGCACCACCAGGCGGCGGGCGGTCTCGGCGTCGATGCCGCGCGAGCACAGGTAGAACAGCTGCTCGTCGTCGAACCGGCCGGTGGCGCTGGCGTGGCCGGCGCCGACGATCTCACCGGTCTCGATCTCCAGGTTGGGCACCGAGTCGGCGCGGGCGCCGTCGGTGAGCACCAGGTTGCGGTTGAGCTCGTAGGTCTCGGTGCCGACGGCGGCCGGGCGGATGCGGACGTCGCCGACCCAGACCGTGCGGGCCTGCTCGCCCTGCAGGGCGCCCTTGTAGAGGACGTTGCTGCGGCAGTGCGGCACGGCGTGGTCCACCCACAGCCGGTGCTCCTGGTGCTGGGTCTCGTCGGCGAAGTAGACGCCGAAGAGCTCCGCGGAGCCGCCGGGGCCGGCGTAGGTCACGTTGCTGACCAGCCGGACGAGGTCGCCGCCGAGGGTCACGACCACCTGGGTGACGCTGGCGTCGCGGCCGACGACGGTGTCGTACTGGCCGCCGTGCACGCTGCCGGGCGCCCAGTCCTGCACCGACACGAGCCGCACCTGCGCGCCGTCGCCGGTCAGCACGGAGACGCCGCCGGAGTAGCGCGCGGAGCCGGTGTGGTCCAGGACGACGGTCGCCTGCGCGAACGCGCCGACGTCGATCACGAGGTGGCCCCAGGCGACCGCCTCGTCGTCGCCGGCGCCGTCCAGGCGCAGCGTGACCGGCCGGTCCAGCTGCGCCTCCGCGGGCACGCGGACGACGGTCGCGCCGGCGCTGCGCTGGCGGGTCAGCGCGGCGAGCCGGTCGACGGGCTCGGGCAGGCCCTTGAGCAGCGGGTCGCCGGCCTCGACGGTGGTCAGCTCGACGCCGTCGGGGAGGTCGGTCTGCCACTGCGGGCGGGCGTCGGAGGGCTCGCCGCGCAGCAGCGAGCGGACCCGGCGCATCGGGGTGAAGCGCCAGGCCTCCTCGCGGCCGGTCGGGTCGCCGAACGCCTCGGGGTCGGCGGAGGTGAACCGCTCGGCCGGCGAGCCGGTCGGGGTCGGGCCGCCGTGGCTGTGCGCGCCGGGCGCCGCCTCCCCGGCGGTGCCGGTGCCGGCCGCCGGGGTGGACGGCGGTCCGGCCTGGGCACCCACCCCGGGCGCGAAGAGCTCCCCGGCGAGGGTCGTGCTGGTCTCGTTGCTGGCCGACATCAGCCGACGGCACCTTCCATCTGCAGCTCGATCAGGCGGTTGAGCTCGAGGGCGTACTCCATCGGCAGCTCACGGGCGATGGGCTCGACGAAGCCGCGGACCACCATGGCCATGGCCTCGTCCTCGGTCAGGCCGCGGCTCATCAGGTAGAAGAGCTGGTCCTCGCTGACCCGGGAGACGGTGGCCTCGTGGCCCATGGCGACGTCGTCCTCGCGGACGTCGACGTACGGGTAGGTGTCCGACCGGCTGATCGTGTCGACCAGCAGCGCGTCGCACTTCACCGTGGAGCGGGAACCGGAGGCGCCCTCGTCGATCTGCACCAGGCCGCGGTAGGAGGTGCGGCCACCGCCGCGCGCCACCGACTTGCTGATGATGTTCGAGGAGGTGTGCGGCGCGGCGTGCACCATCTTCGCGCCGGCGTCCTGGTGCTGGCCCTCGCCGGCGAAGGCGATCGAGAGCACCTCGCCCTTGGCGTGCTCGCCGGTCATCCACACGGCCGGGTACTTCATCGTCACCTTGGAGCCGATGTTGCCGTCGACCCACTCCATGGTCGCGCCCTCGTGGGCGATCGCCCGCTTGGTGACCAGGTTGTAGACGTTGTTCGACCAGTTCTGGATGGTCGTGTACCGGCAGCGGGCGTTCTTCTTGACGATGATCTCGACGACCGCGGAGTGCAGCGAGTCGCTCTTGTAGATCGGCGCGGTGCAGCCCTCGACGTAGTGCACGTAGGCGCCCTCGTCGATGATCATGAGGGTCCGCTCGAACTGGCCCATGTTCTCGGTGTTGATCCGGAAGTAGGCCTGCAGCGGGATCTCGACGTGCACGCCCTTGGGGACGTAGATGAACGACCCGCCGGACCACACCGCGGTGTTCAGCGCGGCGAACTTGTTGTCGCCGGAGGGGATCACCGAGCCGAAGTACTCCCGGAAGAGGTCCTCGTGCTCCTTGAGCGCGGTGTCGGTGTCGAGGAACAGGACGCCCTGCTCCTCGAGGTCCTCGCGGATCTTGTGGTAGACGACCTCGGACTCGTACTGGGCCGCGACACCGGCGATCAGCCGCTGCTTCTCGGCCTCCGGGATGCCCAGCTTGTCGTAGGTGTTCCGGATGTCCTCGGGCAGCTCGTCCCAGCTGCCGGCCTGCTGCTCGGTGGAGCGGACGAAGTACTTGATGTTCTGGAAGTCGATCCCCGACAGGTCCGAGCCCCAGTCGGGCATCGGCTTGCGCTCGAAGAGCTTCAGCGCCTTGAGCCGGCGCTCGAGCATCCACTCGGGCTCGTTCTTGCGGCGGGAGATGTCGCGGACGACGTCCTCGTTGAGACCGCGCGTGGCCGAGGCGCCGGCGACGTCGGCGTCCGCCCAGCCGTACTGGTAGCGGCCGAGCTGGTCGATCTGCTCGTCCTGCGTCAGCGGCACGGGCTGCTGGGTGCTGGTCATGCGGGCGTCCTCTCCCGGTGGGTCTGGGTGGGGCTGGCGGGCGGGGCGGCGGTCACGGCGCGCGGCGCTCTCCGCTCACCTGGTACAGGGCGGGCGGGGGGTGTTCTGTTCCCCGCCCGGGTGTGGTCCCGGCCGCCTCGCGGAGGCGGGAGGTGTGGTCCGGGGATGTGCGTGGTGCACACCCCGTCGCCGTGGGCGATCGTCGCCAGTCGCTGCACGTGGGTGCCGACGAGCCGGCCGATGACCGCCGTCTCGGCCTCGCACAGCTGGGGGAACTCGGCCGCCACGTGCGCCACCGGGCAGTGGTGCTGGCAGAGCTGGCCCCCGCTGGCGATCACCGAGGCCGCGGCAGCGTAGCCCTCGGCCGTGAGGGCGCTCGCCAGGGCCTGTGCCCGGTCGACCGGCGCGGCGCCGCCGGCGGTGACCTGCTCGACCGCGGTCGAGCAGCGCTGCTCCAGGCCGGACAGCTGCGCCTCGGCGACGGCGCGGACGGCCTCGGGCCCCTGCGAGGAGGCGATGTGCCGCAGCGCGGTGAGCGCCAGGTCGTCGTAGGCGTGCGGGAACGCCGACCGGCCGACGTCGGTCAGGTGGTAGTGGCGGGCGGGCCGGCCCCGGCCACGCTGCGCGCCACCGGGGGCGTCGGGTCGCTCCTCCACGCGGCCGGTGGCCGCCAGGGCGTCGAGGTGCCGGCGGACGGCGGCCGGGGAGACGCCCAGCCGCCCGGCGAGCTCCGACGCCGTCTGCGGGCCGTGCTCGAGGAGGAGGGCGGTGACGCGGTGCCGCGTGCTCCGGTCCTCGCTTTCCACAACACGAGTGTGACCTATTTCCGTGGACCCGCAAGGAAGGTCCACCTAACCCCAGGCGCGGCACCCGCCCCGCGCGTGACCCGTCTCACTACCCGCGGCGTGCGACGCGGTCCCGGGCCCCGTCGCCGCCCGGGACCGCGTCGCCGACCGCCTAGCATCGGAGCGTGCCGGTCCTGCCCGCCTCGTTCTCCTCCCGCGCGATCTCCCGGGTCGCCCTGGCCAGCGCGGTGGCCAACGGGCTCATCGTCGTCACCGGGGGCGCCGTGCGCCTGACCGGCTCCGGGCTCGGCTGCCCGACGTGGCCCAACTGCACCGACGCGAGCTTCGTGCCCACCCGCGAGCTCGCCGGGCACGGGCTGATCGAGTTCGGCAACCGCACGCTGACCGGCGTGCTCGGGGTCATCGCGCTGGTCACGCTGGTCGTGGTGTGGCGCTCCCCGCGGCGCGACCTGCGCCCGCTCGCCGTGCTCGGGCTGGTGGGCATCCCGGTCCAGGCGGCGCTCGGCGGGATCACGGTGCTCACCGGCCTCAACCCGTGGACGGTGGCCGCGCACTTCCTGCTCTCGGCGGCCCTCGTCGCCCTGATGACCGTGCTGTGGCTGCGCAGCCGCGAGCCGGGCGTGGGCCAGCTGCTGGTCCGCCGTCCGTTCGCGCTGCTCGTCGGGGGCATCGCCGCCGCCACCGCCGTCGTCCTGGTGCTCGGCACCGTCGTCACCGGCAGCGGTCCGCACAGCGGCGACCTGGCCGAGGACGCCTCGGGGACCCTGCGGGTGGGTCGAATGGGCTTCGACCCCGAGCTGGTCAGCCAGCTGCACGCCGACGCCGTCTTCCTGCTCATCGGCCTGACCGTCGCCCTGCTGGTCGCTCTGTACGCGACCGACACGGCCGGCCGCACCCGCCGCGCGGCGCGGGACCTGCTGGTCGTGCTGGCACTGCAGGGCGTCGTCGGCTACGTGCAGTACTTCATGCACCTGCCGGCCCTGCTGGTGCTGCTGCACATGCTCGGCGCGGTGCTGGTCACGGCCTACGCCGCGCGGCTGGTCTGGTCGGTCCGCGGCCCGGCGTCGGAGCTGCCGCTGGAGACCGCGCCGCGCTCCGAGGTCCCCGCCACCCGCTGACCCCGGCGCCGACGCCCGACACCCGGAGCGCCCCGCCGCCGGCAGCGATGTGCACCTGAGGCGCGTTCCGGACCCCGGAATGCGCCCTGACCGCGCATCACCCCAGCCGGAGCGCCCCGCCGCCGGCAGCGATGTGCACCTGAGGCGCGTTCCGGACCCCGGAATGCGCCCTGACCGCACACCGCTGCCGCACCCGGACGGGACGACGGGCGGCTCTGCTCAGACGAGGACGTCGATCGCGATCGCGATCGAGAGCAGGGTCATCTGGGTGATCGACACCGTGAACACCCGCATCGGGCGGTCGGGGACGGCGCCGCGGATCCGGTCGAGCCAGCGGTGGGACTCCACCACGTACCAGGCGCCCAGCACCCCGCCGCAGGTGGCGAAGGCCCAGTCGAGGACCGGGGTGATCGAGCCCATCAGCAGGGTCGCACCCAGGGTCGCCCAGGCCCACGCCACCGACTGGCGGGCGACGCTCTCCGGGCCGGCGACCACCGAGAGCATCGGGACGCCGGCCCGCGCGTAGTCCTCGCGGTAGCGGCTGGCCAGCGCCCAGAAGTGCGGCATCTGCCAGCAGAAGACGATCGCGAAGAAGACCAGCGCCGGCCAGTCCAGCGAGCCGGTCACCGCGGCCCAGCCGATGAGCACCGGCGCGGCCCCGGGGAAGGCGCCGAAGACCGTGTTGTGCCGGGTCCGGCGCTTGAGCACCATCGTGTAGACGACGGAGTAGGCGAGGATCGCGACCGCGGCCAGGGCGGTGGCCAGCGGGGTCGTCTCGACCCACAGGATCGTCAGCGAGGCGGCCGCCAGCACCAGGCCGAAGACCAGCGCCGCGCGCGCCGACACCGCCCCCGAGGGGATCGGCCGGCTCTGCGTGCGCGTCATCAGCCGGTCGATGTCGCGGTCGTACCAGCAGTTGAAGGTGTTCGCGGCGCCGGCGGCGAGCGTCCCGCCCACCATCGTGGCGACCACCAGCCGCCAGGAGGGCCAGCCACCGGCCGCCAGCATCATCGCCGGCAGCGTGGTCACCAGCAGCAGCTCGACCAGCTTCGGCTTGGTCAGCGCCACGTAGGCGCCGACGACCGAGGTGAGGCTGCGGGTGGAGACGGCCGGGCGCTCGGAGACGGCGGTC
Organism: Blastococcus sp. SYSU D00695; assembly: GCF_054050555.1. NCBI lineage: Bacteria > Bacillati > Actinomycetota > Actinomycetes > Geodermatophilales > Geodermatophilaceae > Blastococcus > Blastococcus sp. SYSU D00695. The sequence goes on from NZ_JBJGZP010000005.1 coordinate 38,275, forward strand.
ACCGGAGTGCCGCCCGCGGGAACGGGCTGCGGGACCCCACCGGCGACGGAGACTGCACGGGGAACCTTCCGGCCGGGAGTCGAACGGCCCCACTGTAGCCCGCGGGCGCCGGGTGACCCGGCACGCACGACTAGGGTCGGGCAGGTTGGTGCTGCGGGTGCAGCGGGTAGGGCCGGGTCGCGACGAGGGGGTCGACGACGGCGCGGTCGTCGGTCCGGCGTCGGGACCGGCCTGGCGGGTCGCCGCACCGCAGACCGCCGCCGCTCCGGACCCGGCACCCCGACCGGAGCGCTGGACCCGGCCGACCGAGGGAGCACCGCCACGATGACAGGCGACACGAAGAGCACCGCAGCCGAGGCCCCCGCCGAGGCTGCCACCGACACCCCGACCGGGGACCCGCGCCAGCCCCGGCCGACGCTGCCGGAGGGCTTCGGGGACCTGGACCGCCGTGCGATCGACACCGCGCGCGTGCTGGCCATGGACGCCGTCCAGAAGGTGGGCAACGGCCACCCGGGGACGGCGATGAGCATGGCTCCCTCCGCCTACCTGCTGTTCCACAAGTGGCTGCGGCACGACCCGTCGGACCCCAACTGGGTCGCCCGGGACCGCTTCGTCCTGTCGATGGGGCACTCCAGCCTGACGCTGTACGTGCAGCTGTTCCTCTCCGGCTACGGCCTCGAGGTCGAGGACCTGCAGGCGCTGCGCACCTGGGGGTCGAAGACGCCGGGCCACCCCGAGGTCAACCACACCCCCGGCGTCGAGACCACGACCGGCCCGCTGGGCCAGGGCGTCGGCAACGCCGTCGGCATGGCCATGGCCGCCCGCCGCGAGCGCGGCCTGCTCGACCCCGACACCCCCGAGGGCCAGAGCCTGTTCGACCACACGATCTGGGCGTTCTGCTCCGACGGCGACCTCGAGGAGGGCGTGAGCGCCGAAGCGTCCTCGCTGGCCGGCACGCAGCAGCTGGGCAACCTCGTCCTCGTCTACGACGACAACAAGATCTCGATCGAGGACGACACGACCGTCGCCTTCACCGAGGACGTCGGGAAGCGCTACGAGGCCTACGGCTGGCACGTGCAGCACGTCGACGACGGCGAGGACCTGGTCGCGCTCGACGCGGCGTTGGCCGCCGCGAAGGCGGAGACCTCCCGGCCGTCGATCATCGTGCTGCGCACCATCATCGGCTGGCCCGCCCCGAACAAGCAGAACACCGGCGCGGCGCACGGCTCGGCGCTGGGCGAGGACGAGGTCCGCGCCACCAAGGAGGTCCTCGGGTTCGACCCGGCGAAGACCTTCGAGGTCGACCCGGAGGTGCTGGCCCACGCCCGCTCCGTGGTGGACGCCGGGAAGCGGGCGCACGCCGAGTGGCAGGAGCGCTTCGACGCCTGGGCGCAGGCGAACCCCGAGCGGGCCGAGCTGCTGGCCCGCATGCGCGAGCGCCGGCTGCCCGAGGGCTTCGGCGCCGACCTGCCGACCTACCCCGCCGACGAGAAGGGCGTGGCCACCCGCAAGGCCAGCGGCAAGGCCCTGGCCGCGCTCTACCCGGCGCTGCCGGAGCTGTGGGGCGGCTCGGCCGACCTGGCGGAGAGCAACAACACCGCCGTCGAGGGCGAGCCGTCGTTCCTGCCCGCCGACCGCCAGACGAAGATGTGGTCCGGCGGCCCCTACGGGCGCACCCTGCACTTCGGCGTCCGCGAGCACGCCATGGGCGCGATCATGAACGGGATCGCCCTGCACGGCGGCACCCGCGTCTACGGCGGCACGTTCCTCACGTTCTCCGACTACATGCGCGGCGCGGTCCGGCTGGCCGCGCTCATGCAGCTGCCGGTCGTCTACGTGTGGACCCACGACTCCATCGGTCTGGGCGAGGACGGCCCGACCCACCAGCCGATCGAGCACTTCGCCGCGCTGCGGGCCATCCCGGGCCTGGACGTCGTCCGCCCGGCCGACGCCAACGAGGTCTCGGTCGCCTGGCGCACGATCCTGGAGAACAACGACCGGCCGGCCGGGCTGCTGCTGTCCCGGCAGAACCTGCCGGTGTTCGACCGCGAGACGTTCGGCTCGGCCGAGGGCACCGCCCGCGGCGCCTACGTGCTGGCCGACGCCTCGAACGGCGCGCCCGAGGTCATCCTGCTCGGCACCGGCTCCGAGGTGCAGATCGCGGTCGCCGCGCGCGAGCAGCTGGAGGCCGACGGCGTCCCGACCCGGGTGGTCTCGGTGCCCTGCGTCGAGTGGTTCGCCGACCAGGAGCAGGCCTACAAGGACGAGGTCCTGCCGCCGTCGGTGCGGGCGCGCGTCAGCGTCGAGGCCGGCGTGCCCATGGGCTGGCGGGAGTTCGTCGGGGACGCCGGCCGGATCGTCGGGCTGACCCACTACGGCGCGAGCGCGGCCTACTCGGTCCTCTACGAGCAGTTCGGCCTCACGCACGAGGCGGTCGTCGCGGCCGCCCGCGAGAGCATCGCGGCCGCGGCCTCCGGGAACGCCGTCCCCGCCGGGCCGGTCGCCGCCACAGGCGGGCTCCCCCACCCCACCGGCGACCGCTGAGCGGCCGCACCTCATCCGGAAGGCACTGACATGGCCCAGAACGACAGACTGGCCGACCTCTCCTCCGCCGGGGTCGCGGTGTGGCTCGACGACCTGTCGCGCGACCGCATCCGCAGCGGCAACCTGCAGTCGCTGGTCGACGGGCACAGCGTCGTCGGCGTCACCACGAACCCGACGATCTTCGCCGCGGCGATCAGCGGCTCGGACTCCTACGACGACCAGCTGCACGCGCTCGCCGTCCGCAGCGTGAGCGTCGAGGAGGCGCTGCGGACCATCACCGCCGCCGACGTCCGCGACGCCTGCGACCTGCTGGCCCCGGTGGCGCAGCGGCAGCCCGGTGACGGCCGGGTGTCCCTGGAGGTGGCCCCCGGCCTGGCCCACGACACCGACGCCACCGCGGCCGAGGCCGCGCACCTGTGGTGGCTGGTCGACCGGCCGAACCTGTACATCAAGATCCCGGCGACGGTGGCGGGCCTGCCCGCGATCACCACGTCGATCGCCCGCGGGATCAGCGTCAACGTCACCCTCATCTTCAGCCTCGAGCGGTACCGGGCGGTCATGGACGCCTACCTCTCCGGGCTGGAGCAGCGGCTGGCCGAGGACCCCGACGCCGAGCTGTCGGGGATCGCGTCGGTCGCGTCGTTCTTCGTGTCCCGGGTGGACACCGAGATCGACAAGCGGCTGGACGCGGCCGGCGCCGACGCCTCGCTGAAGAGCCGGGCGGGGGTGGCCAACGCGCAGCTGGCCTACCAGGCCTACGAGGAGGTCTTCTCCTCCGACCGCTGGCGGGCCCTGGAGGCGAAGGGGGCCCGGCCGCAGCGGCCCCTGTGGGCCTCCACCGGGGTCAAGAACCCCGAGCTGCCCGACACCCTCTACATCAGCGAGCTCATCGCCCCCGGCACCGTGAACACGATGCCGGAGAAGACGCTCATGGCCTACGCCGACCACGGCTCCCCGGGCACGCCCGTGCAGAAGGCCTACGACGACGCCGCGGCGGTCATGCAGTCCGTGCGCGACGCCGGCGTGGACCTCGACGACGTGTTCCGGGTCCTCGAGGAGGAGGGGGTCGCGAAGTTCGTCGACTCCTGGGACGAGCTCACCGCCTCGGTGGAGAGCGAGCTCCGCGACAAGAAGTAGGAGGGGGCCCCGACTCCCCCAGCCGCCGCCCCGGCCGCCGTCCGGTCCCCCGCAGGGACCGGACGGCGGCCCTGCGACCCGAGGACGGACAGATGATCGTCAACCCGTTGCGCGACCCCCGGGACCGGCGGCTGCCCCGGGTCCCCGACCCGTGCGCGCTGGTGGTCTTCGGCATCACCGGAGACCTGGCCCGCAAGAAGCTGCTGCCCGCCGTCTACGACCTGGCCAACCGGGGGCTGCTGCCCACCAACTTCGCGCTGCTGGGCTTCGCCCGCCGCGACTGGGGCGACCAGGACTTCGCCGAGCTGGCCCGCGACGCCGCCCGCAAGGCGGCGCGGACGCCGTGGCGGGAGGACGTCTGGGAGCGACTGGCCGGCAGCGTCCGCTTCGTGCAGGGCTCCTTCGACGACGACAACGCCTTCGACGAGCTCGCCGGGGCGCTCGCCGACCTCGAGAGCAGCCACGGCATCGGCGGCAACGCGGCCTTCTACCTCTCCATCCCGCCGGCGATGTTCCCGGTCGTGCTCAAGCAGATGCAGCGCACCGGCATGGCCGAGAGCACCCCGGACCGCTGGCGCCGGGTCGTGGTGGAGAAGCCCTTCGGCACCGACCTGGCCTCCAGCCGCGAGCTCAACGAGCTGGTCGACTCGGTCTTCAGCGCCGGCGACGTGTTCCGCATCGACCACTACCTGGGCAAGGAGACCGTCCAGAACCTGATGGCGCTGCGGTTCGCCAACACCCTCTTCGAGCCGGTCTGGAACGGCCACCACGTCGACTCGGTGCAGATCACCATGGCCGAGGACGTCGGCATCGGCGGGCGGGCGGGCTTCTACGAGAAGACCGGCGCGGCCCGCGACGTGCTGCAGAACCACCTGCTGCAGCTGCTGGCCCTCACCGCGATGGAGGAGCCCGTCGAGTTCTCCGCCGAGGAGATCCGCACCGAGAAGCTCAAGGTGCTCCGGGCGATCTCGCTGCCCGAGGACCTGCCCACCGCCGCGATCCGCGGCCAGTACCAGCAGGGCTGGCTGGCCGGTCAGCGGGCGCGCGGCTACCGCCAGGAGGAGGGCGTCGACGCCAGGTCGACGACCGAGACCTACGCCGCCGTGCGCCTGGGCGTGGAGACCCGCCGCTGGGCCGGGGTCCCGTTCTACCTGCGCACCGGCAAGCGGCTGCCCCGCCGGGTCACCGAGATCGCCCTGGTCTTCAAGCGTGCGCCGCACCTGCCCTTCGCCGACACCGACACCGAGGAGCTGGGCAACAACCAGCTCGTCGTCCGCGTGCAGCCGGACGAGGGGGTCACCCTCAAGTTCGGGTCGAAGGTGCCGGGGAGCGTGATGGAGGTCCGCGACGTCTCGATGGACTTCCTCTACGGCGAGCAGTTCACCGAGGCGAGCCCGGAGGCCTACGAGCGCCTGCTGCTGGACGTGCTGCTCGGTGACGCCACGCTGTTCCCCCGCAACGCCGAGGTCGAGGCCTCCTGGGCGGTGATCGACCCGCTGGAGGAGTTCTGGGCCGACTCGACGCCGCACCCCTACCGCGCCGGCGAGTGGGGCCCGCGCGCCGCCGACGAGATGCTGGCCGCCGAGGGCCGCCGGTGGCGGCGACCGTGACCGCCCCCCTCCCGACCCGACCCGAGGAGACCGCATGACCACCCTCTGGGACACCACCGGCTCGGCCGTCGTCAAGGAACTGGCCGCGCAGCGCCGCACCGGCGGGGCGGTGGTCTCGGGCGTCGCGCTGACGCTCGTCGTCGTCGCCGACGAGAGCCGCGTCGCCGAGGCCGAGGAGGCGGCCACGGCCGCCGCCGAGCAGCACCCCTGCCGCATCCTCGTGGTGGTCCGCCGCCAGATCGAGGCGCCGGTCCCCCGGCTGGACGCCGAGGTGCTCATCGGTGGGCGCCTCGGCCCGGGCGAGGCCGTCGTGATGCGCATGTACGGCCGGCTGGCCCTGCACGCGGAGTCGGTCGTCCTGCCCCTGCTGGCCGCCGACGCCCCGGTCGTCGCCTGGTGGCACGCCCCGGCACCGGAGCGGCTGCAGACCGACGCGCTGGCCGTCATCGCCGACCGGCGGATCACCGACAGCGCGATCGCCGAGGACCACCTCACCGCGCTGCGGACGCGCGCCCAGGACTACGCCCCCGGTGACACCGACCTGGCGTGGACCCGCTCCACGGCCTGGCGCGCGGTGCTGGCCTCCACGCTCGACGCCGTGTCCGGACGGCGCGGGGACGCGGTGCGGGTGCAGAGCGGCCGCGTCGAGGGCGAGCCGGGCAATGCCTCGGCCCAGCTGCTGGCCGGCTGGCTGTCCTCCCGCTGCGGCTGCGACATCGAGGTCGTCGAGGGCCCGCGGCGCCCCGGGCCCAGCGGCGTCGACGCCGTCGTGCTGCAGCTGGACCAGGACGAGGAGGTCGCCGTCCACGCCGACCGTCGAGGTGGCGCCGTCCTCACCCAGCCCTACCGGCCCGACGCGACCGTCCCGCTGCCCGACCGGCCGCTGGGCGACCTGCTCGGCGAGGAGCTGCGCCGGCTCGACCCCGACGAGCCCTACGCGGAGGCCCTGGAGACGGCCACCGGGGTCACCGGTCTGTCGTCGCGTTCCCCGGTGCGCGAGCACGAGTGGTTCGACCCGGCCGAGGCGGACGGCGACCTCGACGGCAACGGCAACGGCAACGGCAACGGCAACGGCAACGGCGGGCGCGGCGGTCCCGGCGGCGCGGCCGACGGGCCGCCGGCACCGACCGTGCCCGGCGACTCGGAGGGCACCGACGACGTCGCCCTGAACGGCGAGCGCGAGCCGGGCGAGCGCACCGACCCGACGGCGCCGGTCGCATGAGCCTCTCCCCCGGCGACCGCATCGCCGCCGCCCTGGCTGGCGGCGAGCGCCCGGTGCCCGACGTCGTCGTCGAGCCCGACGCCGAGACCCTGGCCCGGGCGGTGGCCGCGGCGCTGGTCGCCCGGCTGGCCGCGGCGCAGGCCGTGCACGGCACCGCCTCCGTCGTCCTCACCGGCGGCGGCATCGGGACGGCGGTGCTGCGCCAGGTGGCCGCGCTGGCCGAGGAGCCGGCGCGCGAGCGGGTCGACTGGGCCGCCGTGGACGTGTGGTGGGGCGACGAGCGCTTCGTGCCGACCGCGGACGCGGAGCGCAACGAGCTCGGCGCGCGCGACGCCCTGCTCGACCCCGTCGGGGTGCCGGACGCCCGGGTGCACCCGATGCCGGCGGCCGACGCTGGCTTCGACACCCCGGAGGAGGCCGCCGCCTGGTACGCGGCGGAGCTGGCCTCCGCCGCCGGGGACGGGCAGCTGCCGCGCTTCGACCTGCTGCTGCTCGGGATGGGCCCCGAGGGTCACGTCGCGTCGATCTTCCCGGACTCGCCCGCGGTCCGCGACGAGCGGCCGGTCGTGGCGGTGCACGACTGCCCCAAGCCGCCCCCGACGAGGATCAGCCTGGGGCTGTCGGCGATCGGCGCGGCCGAGGAGGTCTGGCTGCTCGTCTCCGGCGCGGGCAAGGCCGAGGCGGTCGCCCGCGCGCTGGGCGGGGCGACGCCGGCGGAGGTGCCGGCCGCGGGCGTGCACGGGCGCCGGGCGACGCGCTGGCTGCTCGACGCCGACGCGGCGTCCCGGCTGCCGCGGGCCTGAGGCCGGGCGACCGGGAGGCCCGGGACCGGCGCGGCCGGCCCCGGGCGGGCGGATCAGGCGCCGCGGCGTGCCCGCAGCTTGGCCAGCGCCTCCTCGAGGAGGGCGTCGCCGTCGGCGTCGGTCCGCCGCTCGCGGACGTACGCCAGGTGCGTCTTGTACGGCTCGGTGCGCGGCGCCGGCGGCGGCGCCGCCTGGTCCTGACCGGCCGGCAGCCCGCAGCGGGGGCAGTCCCACAGCTCGGGCACCTCGGCGTCGGAGGCGAAGGCCACCCGCGTCTCGTGCTCCTGGGCGCACCAGAAGACCACCCGGCGGCGGGGCGCGGTCTCGCCGCGCTCGGCCTCACCCATCGGTCCCGCGCCGACCCGCGTGCCACGGATCGCGTTCCCACCAGCCATGAGCGCCCCCTGGACTCAGCCCGCACAGCGGCGCCCGACGCGCCGCCGACGGGAGTCTAGGGCCTGTCCGAGACGTTCCAGGTCACGTTTTGCGCGCGAGCACGGCCCGGTGCCGGAACCCGCGCCGGACCGGGGGCCGCCGTCAGACCTTGAGCAGGATCCCCAGGGCCACGACGCACACGGCCCAGATCAGCCCCGTGAACACGGTGAGCCGGTTGAGGTTCTTCTCGACCACCGACGAGCCGGACAGCGAGGCCGACGCCGCACCGCCGAACATCGAGGAGAGGCCGCCGCCCTTGCCGCGGTGCAGCAGGATCAGCACCACGAGGAGCACGCTGGTGAGGACCAGCAGCACGTTGAGGACGAACTCGACCATGGACCCAGGGTAGCCGAGCGGGCCCGCCGCCCCGCTGCGCGACCCGAGCGGGCCGGCCGCGGCCGCACCCGGCGCGGTCAGCGGACGCCGGCGGTGGCCAGGTCGTAGCTGCTGTAGGGCTCCATCACGACGCCGTTGCGCAGCCGCTGGCCGGCCAGCAGCTGCACCTGCGTCTCCGCGAGCGGGACGTAGGCGCCGGTCGCGCCGGCCGCGGTGGCCACCTCGCGCCAGGCGTCCCGGGCGGCGGCCGGGTCGGGGGCCGCCGCGACCGCCGCGTCGACCAGCCCGCTGATCGCCGGGTCGGCGAGGCGCGCGTAGTTGGTGTTGCCCACGCGGCTGACCGAGCGCCCGTCCACCAGCGGCACCAGGAACGCCGACGGGGTCGGCACCACGGCGGTCCAGGTGGCCAGGACCATGCCGAAGCCGTTGGCGGCGACGTTGTCGGGGTCGCCGACGTCGCGGGCGTAGAAGCCCCCGGCCTCCAGCGGGCGGACCTCGACGGTGATGCCGACCTCGGCGAACTGGTCGGCCAGAGCCTGCGCCACCGCGACGCTGGCCGGGGCGTCCGGGACGGCGAGGACGGTGCTGAACCCGTCGGGCGTGCCGCAGGCGGTCAGCGCCTCGCGGGCCGCGCCCGGGTCGGCGGCCGGATCGGCCTCCTCGGGCCCGCCGGCTACGCCGGCCGGCCACAGCCGGGACGTGCGCACCGCGTCCGCGCTGCCGCCGAGGGCGTCCAGGGCGTCCAGCACCCCGCCGCGGTCGACGGCCGCCGCGACCGCGGCGCGGCAGTTCGGGTCGTTCATCGGCGCCACGTCGGTGGGCAGGGCCAGCAGCCGGACGGCACCGGTCGGCACCTCGTCGACGCGGTCGGTGAGCGGCACCTCGCCCCCGGCCCCGTCGGCCAGCCGGTTCTCGGTGGCCATCTGGATGCCGGTCGCGGCGATGTCGACGTCGGCGGAGCCGGCCAGCAGCGCCTGGTCACGGTCCAGCGAGGCCAGGCCGGTGCGGACGACGACCTGGTCGGGCAGCGCGGTCCGGACGTCGTCGGTCGCCGGGTCCCACTGCGGGTTGCGGTCGAGCACGATGCCGGTCTGCGCGTCGACCGTGGTGATCGCGTACGGCCCGGAGCTGACCGGGTCGGCCCCGTACGCGGCGCCGGTGTCGGCGGCGACCGGGACCGGGCTGCTGGAGGGCAGCGCCAGCACGAAGGGGAAGTCCGGCGTCGGCGTCCGCAGCCGGAAGACGACGGTGACGTCGTCGGGTGTCTCGATGGCCGGCAGGCCGAGCTTGTCCGCGGCCTCGTCCTGGTACGGGCCCGGGTAGGGGTTGGCCGGGTCGTCCAGCAGCTCCACGATCCGGTTCGGACCGCCGACGACGACGTCGGAGGCGAAGGACCGCTCGATGCCGTACTTCACGTCGCGCGAGGTGATCGGCTCGCCGGTCTCGAACCGGGTGCCCCCGCGGAGGGTGAACGTCCAGGTCAGGCCGTTGTCCGGGGTCTGACCGAGGTCGGTGGCCAGGTCGGGGACGAGGGTGTCGGTCTCCCCCGGCTCGGTGGAGTAGGTGACCAGCGTCCGGGTGTAGAGCCGCATGAGGTTCCACACGCCGGGCGAGTAGGACCGCTGCGGGTCGAGGTTGTCGACGTCGCCGGCGACGACCCGGAGGGTGCCGCCGTCGGCGTCCGACGGCGACCGGACACCGGTCAGGCCGGCGTCCGGTCCGTCACCGAGGACGGGGACGCCGGCCTCCGCGTCGCCGCCCGCGCCGCAGCGGACGACCACCGCGAGCACCAGGGCGGCGACGACGACGAGACCGAGGACCCGGCCGAGGGTGCCGCGCAGCCAGGACGGGCGCCGTCGCGCCGCCCGCTCCAGCGTGCTGCTGATCCCCACGTCCCCCGCTCCCCGCCGCCCCGGCGGGCAGCGGTCAGCTGCCGTCGGCGGCGACCCGACAGATCTGCGCGAACTCGTCGGCGTCCAGGCTGGCCCCGCCGACGAGGGCACCGTCGACGTCCGGCCCGGCCAGGATCCCGGCCGTGTTCGCGGCCTTCACCGACCCGCCGTAGAGGATACGGACGCTCGCGCCCGTCTCCGGGCCGAAACGCTCGGCGAGCCGGGACCGGAGTGCGCCGCACACCTCCTGCGCGTCCTCGGGGGTGGCCACCTCGCCGGTGCCGATCGCCCACACCGGCTCGTAGGCGATCACCAGCGCCTGGACCTGCTCGGCGGTCAGCCCCTCCAGGGCGGCGTCGAGCTGTCCGGTGCAGTGCGCCACGTGCGTGCCGGCGCGGCGGACCTCGAGCCCCTCCCCCACGCACAGGATCGGCACCAGGCCGTGCCGCTGCGCGGCCCGGACCTTGCCGGCGACGACCGCGTCGTCCTCGCCGTGCAGCGCGCGCCGCTCCGAGTGCCCGACCACCACGTAGGTGCAGGCGAGCGCGGCCAGCATCGCGCCGCTGACCTCACCGGTGTAGGCGCCGGAGTCGTGCAGGGACAGGTCCTGCGCGCCGTAGCCGATCTCCAGCTTGTCGCCGGCGACCAGCGTCTGCACGCTGCGCAGCGCGGTGAACGGCGGCACGACGACGACCTCGGCGGCCCGCAGCTGCGGCTCCTTGAGGGAGAACACCAGCTTCTGCACCAGGCCGATGGCGTCCAGGTGCGTCATGTGCATCTTCCAGTTGCCGGCGATGAGGGGCCGCCGCCCCTGAGCGGCCTGCCCCTCCCGCGGCGCGGGGGCCGGGGTGCGGGCCATCAGGCGGCCCCGTCCGCGAGCACGGCGAGGCCGGGCAGCTCGCGGCCCTCCAGGTACTCCAGCGACGCGCCGCCGCCGGTGCTGATGTGCCCGTAGGCCGACTCGTCGAGTCCCAGCACGCGCACCGCGGCGGCCGAGTCGCCGCCACCGACGACCGAGAGCCCGGCCACTGCGGCGACGGCCTCGGCCACGCCCCGGGTGCCGGCCTGGAACGGCGCCAGCTCGAACACGCCCATCGGGCCGTTCCAGAAGACGGTGCGCGCATCGCCGAGCTCGCGCCCGAAGGCCTCGACGGTGCGCGGGCCGACGTCCAGGCCCATGCGGTCGTCGGGGATCGCGTCGACCGGGACCACCGAGGTCTCGGCGTCCGCGCTGAAGGCGGAGGCCGCGACGACGTCGACGGGCAGGACGATGCGGTCGCCCGCCTCGGCCAGCAGCCGGCGGCAGGTGTCGACCTGGTCGGCCTCCAGCAGCGAGGTCCCGACCCCGTGGCCCTGCGCGGCCAGGAAGGTGAAGCACATCCCGCCGCCCACCAGCAGCCGGTCGACCTTGGGCAGCAGCGCCTCGATGACGGCCAGCTTGTCGCTGACCTTGGACCCGCCGAGCACGACGACGTAGGGCCGCTGCGGGTCGGTGGTGAGCCGGGTCAGGACGTCGAGCTCGGTGGCGACCAGCCGGCCGGCCACGTGCGGCAGCCGCAGCGCCACGTCGTAGACCGACGCGTGCCTGCGGTGCACCGCGCCGAACGCGTCGTCGACGTAGACGTCGGCGAGGGCGGCCAGCCGGTCGGCCAGCTCCCCGCGCGCGGCGTCGTCCTTCGACGTCTCGGCCGCCTCGAAGCGGACGTTCTCCAGCAGCAGGACGTCGCCGTCGCCGAGGGCCGCGGCCTTCGCGGCGGCGTCCTCGCCGGCCACGTCGGCGGCCAGCGGCACCGGCGCGCCGAGCAGCTCACCGAGCCGGGCGGCCACCGGCGCCAGCGAGAACTGCGGGTCCGGTGCGCCCTGGGGGCGGCCCAGGTGCGCGGCGACGACGACGCGGGCGCCGCCGTCGCGCAGCGCCTGCAGGGTCGGCAGGCTGGCCCGGATCCGGCCGTCGTCGGTGATGGCGCGGGTCTGCTTGTCCAGCGGGACGTTCAGGTCGGCGCGCACGAGCACGCGCCGACCCGAGATCCCCTCGGCCAGCAGGTCGTCGAGGGAGCGCATCCGCGTCAGAGCGAGGCGCCGACGAGCTCGACGGAGTCCACGAGCCGGTTCGAGTAGCCCCACTCGTTGTCGTACCAGCCGAGCACCTTCACCATGGGCCCGAAGACCTTGGTCAGGCCCGCGTCGTAGATGCACGAGTGCGGGTCGGTGACGATGTCGCTGGAGACGATCGGCGCGTTCGTGTACTTGAGGTAGCCCTTGAGCGGGCCCTCGGCGGCCTCGCGGTAGGCGGCGTCGATCTGGTCGGCGGTCGCCTCGCGGGACAGCTGCACGGTGAGGTCGGTCGCGGAGCCGGTCGGCACCGGCACCCGGACGGCGTAGCCGTCGAGCTTGCCGTTGAGCTCGGGCAGCACCAGGCCGATCGCCTTGGCCGCACCGGTCGAGGTGGGCACCATGTTCAGGGCGGCGGCGCGGGCGCGGCGCAGGTCCTTGTGCGGGCCGTCCTGCAGGTTCTGGTCGGCGGTGTAGGCGTGGATCGTCGTCATCAGGCCGCGCTCGATGCCGAAGGCGTCGTGCAGCACCTTGGCCAGCGGGGCCAGGCAGTTCGTGGTGCAGGACGCGTTGCTGATGATCGTCTGGCTGCCGTCGTACTTCTCGTGGTTGACGCCCATGACGATCGTCAGGTCGTCGCCGGAGGCCGGCGCCGAGATGATGACCTTCTTGGCGCCACCGGCGTCGACGTGCTTGCGCGCGTCGTCGGCCTTGGTGAAGAAGCCGGTGGACTCCACGACGACGTCGACGCCCAGGTCGCCCCAGGGCAGTGCGGCCGGGTCGCGCTCGGAGAGGACCTTGATCGTCGCGCCGCCGACGCGGATGCCGTCGTCGGTGGCCTCCACCTCCTGCGGCAGGACACCGAGGATGCTGTCGTACTGGAGCAGGTGGGCCAGGGTCGCCGGGCTGGTGAGGTCGTTCACCGCCACGATCTCGATGTCCTTGCCACTGGCGGCCGCGGCCCGCCAGAAGTTGCGGCCGATGCGCCCGAAGCCGTTGATGCCGACCCGTACCGTCACTGCTGGACCTCCCGAGATCCCGTCGCTTGCGGCGGCGACCGTGCGGGTTCGCCCGGCCGCGCGTCCCCGGCGAGCCTATCGGCACCGCGGTCCGGCCTCGTCCGCGGTGCGGCGACCCGGCCGCGGACGTGACCCGCACGGGGGACCCGGACCGCCCGGGCGGGCAGCCGGGGGCCTCAGGCGGCCGGCGTCACTGGGCGAGCATGTCGTCGGTGACGACCGATTCGGTGTCGGGGATGCCGAGGTCCTTGGCCCGCTTGTCGGCCATGGCCAGCAGCCGGCGGATGCGGCCGGCGACGGCGTCCTTGGTCATCGGCGGGTCCGCGCGCTGCCCCAGCTCCTCCAGCGACGCCTGCCCGTGCTCCAGGCGAAGCCGGCCCGCGACCAGCAGGTGCTCGGGCGCCTCGGTGCCGAGGATCTCCAGGGCCCGCTCGACGCGGGCGCTGGCCGCGACCGCGGCGCGCGCGGACCGGCGCAGGTTGGCGTCGTCGAAGTTGGCCAGGCGGTTGGCGGTGGCGCGGACCTCGCGCCGCATCCGCCGCTCCTCCCAAGCCAGGACGGCGTCGTGCGCGCCCATGCGGGTGAGCAGGGCGCTGATCGCGTCGCCGTCGCGGACGACGACCCGGTCGGCGCCGCGGACCTCGCGGGCCTTGGCGGCGATGCCCAGCCGGCGGGCGGCGCCGACCAGGGCCATGGCCGCCTCGGGGCCGGGGCAGGTCACCTCCAGCGAGGAGGACCGGCCGGGCTCGGTGAGGGAGCCGTGCGCCAGGAAGGCCCCGCGCCAGGCGGCCTCGGCGTCGCCGATGCCGCCGGAGACGACCGACGGCGGCAGCCCGCGGACCGGGCGGCCGCGCTGGTCGACCAGGCCGGTCTGGCGGGCCAGCCCCTCGCCGTGCTTGGCGATGCGGACCAGGTACCGGACACCGCGGCGGATGTTGCCGCCGGCGAGGACGCTGACCCCGCTGGTGTAGCCGTAGACCTCGCTGATGTCGCGGCGCAGGCGGCGGGCCACCGAGCCGGTGTCCAGCTCGGCCTCGATGACGACCCGGCCGCCCACGATGTGCAGGCCACCGGAGAAGCGCAGCAGCGCGGTCACCTCCGCCTTGCGCTCGGAGGTCCGCGAGCACTCCACGCGGGAGAGCTCGTCCTTCACCATCGCGGTCATCGCCACGTCGTCCACCCCCGCCCGGCCACCGCGCGACCGTCCGTTCCCCCCGAGGTCATCGCCAGCTCGTCCTCCCGCAGCACGGGGGACGCCGCGCCCGTCCCCCGGGTCCCTGCCTCCTCAGGCGCCATGTACGGCGTCCCCTCCCCCTCGTCCGACCGTCCCCGCACGGAGCGGTCCGTCCCGGGACGCGATCCTCCCGGTACCCGGCCCTCGATCGCCAACCGTCAGGTCCCGACCACGTCGGCCAGTGCCGCCGAGAGGCGCCCCGGGTCGTGCCGTGGCGCGCCGTCCGGCTCGGCCACGGGGGCCAGCACCAGCTCGGCGCCGCACTCGCGGACCGCTGACAGCAGACCACAGTGGTCAACCACCGAGTCGACATCGGCGATCACGGTGTGCAGCGCCACTCCGCCCAGGTGGGCCTGCAGCACGCGGAGGTGCTCCTCCGGGGAGAACCCGTCGGTCTCCCCCGGCTGTGGTTCGAGGTTGAGGACGACGACCACCTTCGCGCGGCTCTCGACGAGCGCGGCGCGCAGCCGCGGCACCAGCAGGTGCGGCAGGACCGAGGTGAACCAGGAGCCCGGGCCCAGCGAGACCACGTCCGCTGCGGCGATCGCCTCGAGCACGGCCGGGTGCACCGGCGGGTCGGCCGGCGAGAGGAGGATGTCGCGGACGCGTCCGGGGGTGGCGGCGATCGCGACCTGGCCGCGGATCGTGCGCGTGCGGGCCGGGTCGTCCGGGTCCACGGTCTCCACGCGGGCCACGAGGTCCAGCGGGACGTCGGCCATGGGCAGCACCCGCCCGCAGGTCCCCAGCAGCTCGCCGAGGCTGTCCAGGGCCCGCACGGTGTCGCCGCCGTGCAGCTCCACCAGGCCGGTGAGGACCAGGTTGCCCACGGGGTGCCCGGCGAGGACGCCGGTGCCGCCCAGCCGGTGCTGCAGCAGCGCGGTCATCTCCGCGCGCCGGCCGTCGTCGTCGGCCAGGGCGGCCAGCGCCATCCGCAGGTCGCCGGGGGGCAGCACGGGCATCTCGCGGCGGATCCGCCCGGAGGAGCCGCCGTCGTCGGCCACGGTGACCACGGCCGTCAGCTCCGGGGTCAGCCGCCGCCACGCGCCCAGGGCCGCGGCGAGGCCGTGCCCCCCGCCGAAGGCGACCACCCGCGGCGGGGACCCGGGGGCGCCCACTACTCGCGCCCCAGGTCGCGGTGCTGGGCCACGGCCTGGACGCCGTCGGCGCGCAGCCGGCGGGCGAACTCCTCGGTGATGGCGACGCTGCGGTGCTTGCCGCCGGTGCAGCCGACGGCGAGCGTGAGGTAGCGCTTGCCCTCGCGGCGGTACCCGGGGATGAGCAGCCGCAGCACGTCGGTGTAGCGGTCGAGGAACGGCCCGGCGTCGGCCTGGCCGAGCACGTAGTCCCGGACGTCGGCGTCGCGGCCGGTGTGCTGGCGCAGCTCGGGGACCCAGTGCGGGTTGGGCAGGAACCGGGCGTCGACGACGAGGTCGGCGTCCAGCGGCAGCCCGTACTTGAACCCGAAGCTGAGGACGGTCGCGGTCAGCGGCGGGGCCTGCCCCTCGCGGGCGAAGGCGTTCTCCAGCGTCGCACGCAGCTGGTGGACGTTGAGGTCGCTGGTGTCCACCCACAGGTCGGCGTCCCCGGCGATGCCGGTGAGCAGGGCCCGCTCGGCGGCGATGCCGTCGATGAGCCGACCGCTGCCCTGCAGGGGGTGCTCGCGGCGGTTGGACTCGTACCGGCGGACCAGCACCTCGTCGCGGGCGTGCACGTAGAGCACGCGGGGCCGGTGGCCCGCGCCGGCCAGCGCCCGGATCGACTCCTGCAGGTCGCTGGAGAAGGCCCGGCTGCGCACGTCGACGATCGCGGCGAACCGGCGCAGGTCGCCGCGGGCGCCGAGCTCGACCATGGGCTGCAGGAGCGCCGGGGGCAGGTTGTCCACGACGTAGAAGCCGAGGTCCTCCAGCACCCGCCCGGCGCTGTTCTTGCCCGCGCCGGACAGCCCGGTGACGACGACGACGTCCAGGGGTGCGGTCTCGGTGCTGGTCGGGTCCGCGGGCGGGGCGACGTCGCGCTGCGGCCCGGACCCCTCCGGCGGCTGCGTCACGAGGCCACCCCCGCGACGCGGCCGACCTCGGGGGTGCCACCGGCGCCGGGCCGCGGGGTGCCCCGCTCGGCGGGGCCGGACGGCGCGAGCGTCGACTCGGCCGCCGCGTCCTGCTCCTCCCCCGCGCCCGGGGCGGTGCCCGGCTCCGCCACCGCGGCCATCACGGCCTCGGCGGTGCGCCGGCCGATGCCCTGTACCTCCATGAGCTCCTCCAGGGAGGCGGCGCGCAGCCGCTTGAGAGAACCGAAGCGCTTCAGCAGCGCCTTGCGGCGGGTGTCGCCGAGGCCCGGGACGTCGTCCAGCAGGGAGACGAGCATCCCGGCCGACCGCTTCTGCCGGTGGTAGGTGACCGCGAAGCGGTGCGCCTCGTCGCGGACCCGCTGCAGCAGGTAGAGCGCCTCCGAGGTGCGCGGCAGGATCACCGGGTCGGCCTCGTTCGGCAGCCAGACCTCCTCCATGCGCTTGGCCAGGCCGCACACGGCGACGTCGACGACGCCGAGCTCGTCCAGCGACCGGGCGGCGGCGGCGACCTGCGGGGCGCCGCCGTCGACCACGAGCAGGTTCGGCGGGTAGGCGAACCGGCGGGGGCGGCCCTCCTCGGCGGCCACCCCCTGCTCGTCCTTCCGGTCGGCCTCCTCCTTGAGGTGCCGGGCGAAGCGGCGGCGGACGACCTCGGCCATCGCGGCGGTGTCGTCGGTGCCGTGGGTGACCGAGAAGCGGCGGTAGTCCGACTTCTTCGCCAGGCCGTCCTCGAACACGACCATCGAGGCGACGACGTTGGTGCCCTGCACGTGCGAGACGTCGATGCACTCGATCCGCAGCGGCGCCTCCGGCAGTTCCAGGGCCTCCTGCAGCTCCGACAGGGCCAGCGAGCGGGCCGTGAGGTCGCTGGAGCGCTTCACCCGGTGCCGGGCGAAGGCCTCCTTGGCGTTGCGCTCGACGGTCTCCATCAGCGAGCGCTTGTCGCCGCGCTGGGGCACCCGCAGGCTCACCCGGCTGCCGCGCAGCTCGCTGAGCAGCTCCTCGTAGACGTCGGCGTCGGCCGGGAGCTCCGGGACCAGCACCTCGCGGGGCACGGTCTCCCCCGCCTCGACGGCGCCGGTCTGCTCGTCGACGCCGCCGTAGACCTGCAGCAGGAACTGCTCGACCAGCTCGCCGGTGCCGATCTCCTCGACCTTGTCGATGATCCAGCCGCGCTGGCCGCGGACCCGCCCGCCGCGCACGTGGAAGACCTGCACGGCGGCCTCGAGGTCGTCCTGGGCGAAGGCGACCACGTCGGCGTCGGTGCCGTCCCCGAGGACGACGGCCTGCTTCTCCATCGCGCGGTTGAGGGCGCCGATGTCGTCGCGGATCCGCGCGGCCCGCTCGTACTCCATCGCCTGCGCGGCCTCGCCCATCTCCCGCTCGAGGCGCTTGACCATGAGGTCGGTCCGGCCGGCCATGAAGTCGCAGAAGTCGTCGACGATCCGCCGGTGCTCCTCGGCGCTGACCCGGCCGACGCACGGCGCTGAGCACTTGCCGATGTAGCCCAGCAGGCACGGCCGGCCGATCTGCCCGGCCCGCTTGAACACGCCCGTGGAGCAGGTGCGCGCGGGGAAGACGCGGGTCAGGGTGTCGAGGGTCTCCCGGATGGCCCAGGCGTGGGCGTAGGGCCCGAAGTACCGCACGCCCTTGCGCTTGGGGCCGCGCATCACCTGCAGCCGCGGGTACTCCTCGTCCAGCGTCACGGCCAGCGACGGGTAGCTCTTGTCGTCGCGGTAGCGGACGTTGAACCGCGGGTCGAACTCCTTGATCCAGTTGTACTCGAGCTGGAGGGCCTCGACCTCGGTGCCGACGACGGTCCACTCCACGCTCGCGGCGGTGGTGACCATCTGCCGGGTGCGCGGGTGCAGGCCGGCGACGTCGGCGAAGTAGCTGTTCAGCCGCTGCCGGAGGCTCTTGGCCTTGCCGACGTAGATGACGCGGCCGTTCGGGTCCCGGAACCTGTAGACCCCCGGCGACTCCGGGATGCTGCCGACCGCCGGGCGGTACGAGGACGGGTCGGGCATGCCTCCACCCTAGGTCGCGGGGCCGACACGCCGTGCCGCGGCGGACCCGTCCGTCCCACGCGCCCCACCCGCCCGGCGGTTCGGGCGCGCGCGACGGCGGAGCGGGGCCCGCGGGCCCCGCTCCGCCGTCGCGTGGTGCGGTCGGCGCCCGGCCTCAGCCGACCGGCTGCGAGCGCCGCACCGCGACCGCGGTCGGCACCCGGGCGGCCACCGCCGAGACGCCCCGGGCCAGCAGGCGCACCAGCCGGCGACCGAGCGCGACGGCCGCGAGCAGCCCGACCGGCACGGCGACGAGGTCGAACGCGTCGGACACGACGTCCTTGGTGACGACGAGCAGCGACAGCGCGAGCACGCCGACCAGCAACGCGGCGGACAGCAGCCCGGAACCGGGCCGGCTCTTCCCCTGCCACGGCTGGCCGCAGTGGCTCATGTCCGGGTCGCAGTCGGGCGTGAGTGCGCTCATCGCGGCCTCCTCGCGAGGGCAGCAGCCACTGCCCCGGTGACGTCGGTCACACGGAGCGTACGCCGGTCGTGACCTGTCTCACAAGTCGTCAGCCGGCGCGCCCGAGGGTCCGGTCCAGCGCCAGGTTCAGCTCCAGCACCCGCACGTGCGGGGCACCGATGAACCCGAGGTCCCGGCCGGCCGTCGCGTCGTCCACCAGCCGCCGGACCGCCGCCGGGTCCACCCCGCGGGCGGCCGCCACCCGGTCGACCTGGATCGCGGCGTACGCGGGCGAGATGTCGGGGTCCAGGCCCGACGCGGAGGCCGTGACCGCGTCCGGCGGGACGTCGGCGGGGTCGACGCCCTCCCGCTGCGCCACCTCGGCCCGGCGCTGCCGGACCAGCTCGGCGAGCTCGGCGGAGTTCGGCCCGAGGTTCGACCCGCCCGACGCCGTGCCGCCGTACCCGGGAGCCGACGGGCGGGTCTGGAAGTACTGCGGCAGCGCCTCCCCCGCCGCGTCGGTGAACGCCTGGCCGACCAGTGCGGAGCCGACCACCTGCCCGCCGACCTCGACCAGCGAGCCGTCGGCCCGGCCGGGCGCCACGAGCTGGGCCACGCCGGTGACCGCCAGGGGGTAGGCCAGGCCGAGCACGGCGGTGGCGACGAGGAGGAGCCGGACGGCGGCCGCCAGCTGGCGGCCCGTGCGCAGGGCAGGCATCACGCGATCCCGGGGACGAGAGAGACGAGCAGGTCGACGAGCTTGATCCCGGCGAACGGGGCGAGGACGCCGCCGACGCCGTAGACCAGCAGGTTGCGGCGCAGCACCGCCTCGGCCGGGCCGGGCCGGAACCGCACGCCCCGCAGGGCCAGCGGCACCAGGGCGACGATCACCAGGGCGTTGAACACGACCGCGGAGAGGATCGCCGACTGCGGCGAGGCCAGCCGCATGACGTTGAGCGCGTCCAGCCCCGGCAGCGCGCCGGCGAACATCGCCGGCAGGATCGCGAAGTACTTCGCCAGGTCGTTGGCGATCGAGAAGGTCGTCAGCGCCCCGCGGGTCACCAGCAGCTGCTTGCCGATCCGCACGACCTCGATGAGCTTCGTCGGGTCGGAGTCCAGGTCGACCATGTTCCCGGCCTCCTTGGCCGCGGTCGTCCCGGTGTTCATGGCGACGCCGACGTCGGCCTGGGCGAGCGCGGGGGCGTCGTTGGTGCCGTCGCCGGTCATCGCGACCAGCCGGCCGCCCTCCTGCTCGCGCCGGATCAGGGCCAGCTTGTCCTCGGGGGTGGCCTCGGCGAGGACGTCGTCCACCCCGGCCTCCGCGGCGATGGCGCGGGCGGTGCGCTCGTTGTCGCCGGTGACCATCACGGTGCGGATGCCCATCCGGCGCAGCTCGGCGAAGCGCTCCCGCATGCCCGGCTTGACGACGTCGGCCAGCCGGACGACGCCCAGCACGCGCGCGCCGTTCGGGCCGTGCTCGGCCAGGACGAGCGGGGTGCCGCCCGCGGCGGAGACCCGGTCGACGTCCTCGGCCACCGCCGGCGGGACGGCGCCGCCGAGGGCCCGCACCCAGCCGGTGACGGCGCCCGCGGCGCCCTTGCGCAGGGTCCGGCCGCCGGCCAGGTCGACGCCGCTCATGCGGGTCTGCGCCGTGAACGGGACGAACTCCGCCCCCGCCGGGGCCCCGCCGGCGCCCGGCCCCCACCGCTCCTCCGCGAGGACGACGACGCTGCGCCCCTCGGGCGTCTCGTCGGCCAGCGACGCCAGCCGGGCGGCGTCGGCCACCTCGCGCTCACCGACCCCCGGTGCCGGCAGGAACTCCGCGGCCTGCCGGTTGCCGAGCGTGATGGTGCCCGTCTTGTCCAGCAGCAGGGTGTCCACGTCGCCGGCGGCCTCGACGGCGCGGCCGCTGGTCGCCAGCACGTTGCGCTGCACCAGCCGGTCCATGCCGGCGATGCCGATGGCCGACAGCAGCGCGCCGATGGTGGTCGGGATCAGGCACACCACCAGGGCGATGAGCACGATCGTCCGCTGCCCGGCGCCGGCCGACAGCGCAATCGGCTGCAGCGTGACCACGGCCAGCAGGAACACCACCGTGAGCGAGCTGAGCAGGATGTCCAGCGCGATCTCGTTCGGTGTCCGCTGCCGCTGCGCGCCCTCGACGAGGGCGATCATCCGGTCGACGAAGGTCTCCCCGGGCCGGCTGGTGATCTCCACGACGATCCGGTCCGACAGCACCGTCGTCCCGCCGGTCACCGCGCAGCGGTCGCCGCCGGACTCCCGGATCACCGGCGCGGACTCCCCGGTGATGGCGGACTCGTCGACGCTGGCGATGCCCTCGACGACGTCGCCGTCGCCGGGGACCACCTGCCCGGCGGTGACGACGACGCGGTCGCCCGGGCGCAGGTCGGCCGCGGGCACCTGCGTGCCGTCGAGCCGGATCGCGACGGTGGTGGTGCGGGCCCGGCGCAGCGTGGCGGCCTGCGCCTTGCCGCGCCCCTCGGCCACCGCCTCGGCGGCGTTGGCGAACAGGACCGTCAGCCAGAGCCAGCCGGTGACCAGCCAGGCGAACACCGAGGGGTCGGCGACGGCCAGCACCGTCGAGAACACCGACCCGACCCAGACCACGAACACGACGGGCTGGCGCACCAGGCCGCGGGGGTCGAGCTTGCGGACGGCGCCCGCGAGCGCCGGCCCCCACTCGACGGCCGGCCGCCGGGGCCCGCGGGGCTGGACCGGAGGCGCGGGGGGCCGCTCCAGGACGGTGGTCATGACAGTCCTTCCGCGATCGGCCCGAGCGAGAGCACGGGCAGGTAGGTGAGGCCGACGACCACGAGGACGACGGCGCCCAGCAGGCCGGCGAACAGCGGCCGGTGGGTGGGGAGGGTCCCGGCGGTCACGGGGGCCCGCCCCTGGGCGGCGAGCCGGCCGGCCAGGGCGAGCACGAGCACGATCGGCAGGAACCGGCCGAACGCCATGGCGAGCCCGAGGGCGACGTCGTAGAAGGGCGTGCCCGCCGTGAGCCCGGCGAAGGCCGAGCCGTTGTTGTTGGCCGCCGAGGTGAAGGCGTAGAGCACCTCGGACAGCCCGTGCGGTCCGTCGTCCTGGATCCCGGCGCGGCCGGCGCCGGTGGACGTCGCGACCGCGGTGCCGACGAGCACCAGCGCCGGGGTGGCCAGCACGTACAGCGAGGCCAGCGTCATCTCCCGGCGGCCCAGCTTCTTGCCCAGGTACTCCGGCGTCCGCCCGACCATGAGCCCGGCGACGAACACCGTGACCACGGCGAGCACGAGCATCCCGTACAGGCCGGAGCCGACACCGCCGGGCGCGACCTCGCCCAGCATCATGTCCGCCATCGTCAGCAGGCCGCCGGCGGGCGTGAAGCTGTCGTGCGCCGCGTTGACCGCGCCGGTCGAGGTGAGTGTCGTGGCGGCGCCGAACAGCGCCGAGAGCGGGCCACCGAAGCGGACCTCCTGGCCCTCCATCGCCGCCCCGGCCAGCTGGGTCGCCGCTCCCCCGGCCCGGGCCTGGGCCCAGGTGGTGAGCGTGAGCGAGGCGGCGGCCAGGCCGGCCATCACCCCGGCGATGGCCAGGCCCTGCCGCCGGTCGCCCACCATCCGCCCGAAGGTGCGCGGCAGGGAGAACGGGATGAGCAGCATCAGGAAGACCTGGAACAGCGACACCCAGGCGGTCGGGCCCTCGAAGGGGTGCGCCGAGTTGGCGTTGAAGAAGCCGCCGCCGTTGGTGCCCAGCACCTTGATCGCCTCCTGCGAGGCCACCGGACCGCCGGGCAGGGTCTGCGCGGCCCCGGCGACCGTCGCCGCGTCCGTGCCCGACGACAGGCCCTGGACGACGCCGCCGAGCACCATCACCAGCGCGGCCACGACCGACAGCGGCAGCAGCAGGCGCGTGACGGCGCGGGTGAGGTCGACCCAGAAGTTGCCCAGGACGTCGGTGCGGCTGCGGGCGAACCCGCGCACCAGCGCGATCGCCACGGCGATGCCGACGGCGGCGGAGACGAAGTTCTGCACCGCCAGGCCGGCCATCTGGACCAGCGGGCCCATCGTCGACTCGCCCGCGTAGCCCTGCCAGTTCGTGTTGGTGACGAAGCTGACGGCGGTGTTCCACGCCGAGTGCGGCTCGACCGCGCCCCGGCCCCCGGACCCCGGGAGGAGGCCCTGCACCCGCTGCAGCAGGTACAGCAGCAGGACGCCGACCACCGAGAAGGCCAGCACGCTGCGCAGGTACACCGGCCAGCGCTGCTCGGCGTCCGCGTCGACGCCCACGGCCCGGTGGACCAGCCGCTCGACGCGCCAGTGCCGCGCGTCGGTGAAGACGCGGGCCATCCAGTCCCCCAGCGGGCGGTGCACCGCGACCAGCGCCACCACCAGCACCGCCACCTGCAGCCACCCCGCGGTGGTCGCGCTCATCAGAACCGCTCCGGGAACAGCAGCGCGGCGAGCAGGTACAGCACCAGCGCCACCGCCACGCCGAGCCCGACCCACTGGGCGACGTCGCTCACCGGTCCCCGCCCCCGCCGCACACCCCGCCGCTCACAGCCGCTCGACCCCTCGGGCGGCCAGCGCCAGCAGCCCGGAGACCCCCAGCGTCAGCAGCACGGACACCACGTCACCCACGGCGCACGACCTCGTTCCGTCCCGGCGGGGGCGCCGTCGCCACCCGCACCGGGCCGCGACGCTAGGAGCGCCCGCGGGCCGTGCGGGGGCTCTTGACGGGGTCCTGACGCCGGCTCCTTCCCTCCTTGACGGGATCCTGACGCCGCGGCGCCCCGGCGCGACCCGGGAGCGGGTGATCATGGACGTCATGACCCCGGCCGGCCGCCCCCGCGGCACCCTGCGCGTCTACCTGGGGGCGGCGCCCGGTGTCGGCAAGACGTACGCGGTGCTCGGCGAGGCGCGCCGGCGGGCGGCCCGCGGCGCCGACGTCGTGGTCGGGCTCGTGGAGACGCACGGCCGGCCGCGCACGCGGGAGCAGCTCGAGGGCCTGGAGGTGCTGCCGCGCCGCCGGGTCGGCCACCGCGGCGTGCTGCTGGAGGAGCTCGACGTCGAGGCGGTGCTCGCCCGCCGTCCCGAGATCGTCGTCGTCGACGAGCTGGCGCACGCCAACGCGCCCGGCTCGCGGCACGAGAAGCGCTGGCAGGACGTCGAGCAGCTGCTGGAGGCGGGCATCAGCGTGCTGACCACCGTCAACGTGCAGCACCTGGAGAGCCTCACCGACGTCGTCGCCGCGATCACCGGCGTGGTGCAGCAGGAGACCGTCCCCGACGAGGTGGTCCGCCGCGCCGACCAGGTGGAGCTCGTCGACATGTCCCCGGAGGCGCTGCGGCGGCGGCTCGCGCACGGCAACGTCTACCCGGCGGAGCGGGTGGACGCCGCCCTGGGCAACTACTTCCGGGTCGGCAACCTGACCGCGCTGCGGGAGCTGGCGCTGCTGTGGCTGGCCGACCGCGTCGACGAGGCGTTGCGCCGCTACCGCGCCGAGCACGCCATCGACGCCGTCTGGGAGGCCCGCGAGCGGGTCGTGGTCGCGCTGACCGGCGGGCCGGAGAGCGAGGACCTGGTGCGCCGGGCCGCGCGGGTGGCGCGGCGGTCGGGCGGCGAGCTGCTGGCCGTGCACGTGGTCACCCCCGACGGGCTCACCGGCGCCTCCCCCGCCGCGCTGGACGCGCTGCGCCGGCTGGCCGAGAGCCTCGGCGGCAGCTGGCACCAGGTCGTGGGCGACGACGTCGCCGCGGCGCTGCTCGACTTCGCCCGCGGCGCCGACGCCACGCAGCTCGTCGTCGGCACCAGCCGCCGCTCGGCGTGGGCGCGGGCGCTGCGCACCGGCATCGGCGGCGCGGTGGTCGCCGCGTCCGGGGACGTCGACGTGCACATCGTCCCGCACGCCGCCGCGGGCTCCCGGCGGCGCCGGCTGCCGCCGCTGACCGGCGCGCTCACCGCCCGGCGCCGCTGGGCCGGCACCGCGCTGGCCGTGGCCGGCGTCCCGCTGCTGACCGCGCTGTGCCTCGCCGCGGGGGGCGCCGTCTCGCTGCCGGTGGTGCTGCTCGCCTTCCTGCTGCTGGTGCTCGCGGTCGCGCTGGTCGGGGGGCTGCGGCCGGCACTGGTCGCCGCCGTGCTGGGCGGGCTGGCGGAGAACTGGTTCTTCGTGTCGCCCACCGGCCGGCTGACCGTGAGCAGCCCCGACGACCTGCTGGCGCTGGGCGGGGGGCTCGTCGTCGCCGTCGCCGTCGCGACCGTCGTCGACGGCTCGGCCCGCCGCGCGGCCGCCGCGGCCCGTTCCCGCGCGGAGACGTCGATGCTCGCCTCCCTGTCGCGCGCCGTGCTCGAGGGCCGGGGCGACCTCCCGGGGCTGCTGGAGCGGATCCGGGAGGGCTTCGGCCTGGCGTCGGTGACCATGGTGGAGCGGCGTCCGGGCGCGGGCCGCGGGCAGGACGCCGTCGTCGGCAGCTGCGGCGCCGCCGGGCCGGCCGACCCCGACGCGGCGACCGGCGAGGTGGCGGTCACCGAGACCCTGGTGCTGCGCTGGAGCGGGCGGGCCCTGCCGGCCGCCGACCACCGGCTCCTCGTGGCCGTCGCCGGGCAGGTGGCGGTCGCGCTGCAGCACGGGCGGCTGGCGGCGCAGGCCGCCGAGGCCGACCGGCGGGCCGCCGGCGACGAGATGCGGCGCGCGCTGCTGGCCGCGGTCAGCCACGACCTGCGCACGCCGCTGGCGGGTATCAAGGCCGCCTCCTCGGCGCTGCGGGCCGGGGGGCTGGAGCTGTCCGGCGCCGACCGCGAGGAGCTGGTGGCCACGGTCGACGAGTCCGCCGACCGGCTGACCGCCCTGGTGGACAACCTGCTCGACATGAGCCGGCTGCAGGCCGGGGTCGTCCGCCCCGCGCTCGCGGCGACCGACCTGCCCGCGGCGGCCGCCCGCGCGCTGGACGAGCTGGAGCGGCCCGACCGCGGCCGGGTCTCGGGTGCGTGGCCCGCCGAGCTGCCGGCGGTGCTGGCCGACCCGGGTCTGCTGGACCGGGTGCTGGTGAACCTGGTGGGCAACGCCGTCCGGCACGCGCCCGCGGGGCCGGTGACGATGCGCGCCGACGCGCTGGGCGACCGGGTGGAGCTGCGGGTGGCCGACCGCGGCCCGGGCGTGCCACCGGCCGACCGGGAGCGGGTGTTCGCCCCGTTCCAGCGGCTCGGCGACCGGCCCGGCGGGCACGGCGTCGGGCTGGGGCTGGCGGTGGCCCGGGGCCTCACCGAGGCGATGGGCGGCACCCTCGCCGCCGAGGACACCCCGGGGGGCGGGCTGACGATCGTGGTGTCGCTGCCGGCGGCCGGGCTCCCGGCGGGCGTCCCGGCGGCGGGGCTGTCGGCGGCCGGCGGGGTGGCGCCGTGAGCCGGGTGCTGGTCGTCGACGACGACCCCCAGCTGGCGCGTGCCCTGCGGATCACGCTGCGCGCCGCCGGCTACGAGGTGGTCGTCGCCCCCGACGGGCGGTCGGCGCTGCAGGAGGCCGCAGCGGCGCGTCCCGACGTCGTCGTCCTGGACCTGGGTCTGCCCGACCTCGACGGCACCGAGGTGCTGGCCGGGCTGCGGCCGTGGTTCGCCGGGCCGGTGCTGGTGCTGTCGGCGCGCACGGACAGCACGGACAAGGTGGAGGCGCTCGACGCCGGCGCCGACGACTACGTGACCAAGCCGTTCGACATGAGCGAGCTGCTGGCCCGGCTGCGGGCGCTGGCCCGGCGCGGGACGGCGGACCCCGGCGAGCCCGTCGTGACGACCGACGCGTTCACCGTGGACCTGGGCGCCCGGCAGGTGACCGTGGCCGGCGAGCCGGTGCGCCTCACCCCGACCGAGTGGGCGCTGCTGGCGGAGCTCGTGCGGGCGCCGGGGCGGCTGGTCGGCCAGCGGCAGCTGCTGCAGGCGGTGTGGGGGCCGGCCTACGAGCGGGAGACCCACTACCTGCGGGTCTACCTCAACCAGCTGCGCCGCAAGCTGGAGCCCGACCCGGCGCACCCGCGGTACCTGCGCACCGAGGCCGGGATGGGCTACCGCTTCACGCCCTGACCAGTGCCCGCCGCGACCCGACCCCGGGCGGCGGCGGGCACCGCGTCAGCTGGCCTTGCGGCGGGTCCGCTTCTTCGGCGCGGCGGCGGCGTCGATCGCGCCGGCGTCCAGCAGCGGCACCAGGTAGCGGCCGGTGTGGCTGGCCGGCACCGACGCGACGAACTCCGGCGGGCCCTCCGCGACGACCGTGCCGCCCCGGAAGCCGCCCTCGGGACCCATGTCGATCAGCCAGTCGCAGCTCTTGATCACGTCGAGGTTGTGCTCGATGACGACCACCGAGTTGCCCTTGTCGACCAGGCCCTGCAGCACCAGCAGCAGCTTGCGGATGTCCTCGAAGTGCAGGCCGGTGGTCGGCTCGTCGAGGACGTAGATGCTGCGGCCGTTGCTGCGCTTCTGAAGCTCGCTGGCGAGTTTCACGCGCTGGGCCTCGCCGCCGGACAGGGTGGTGGCCGGCTGGCCGAGCCGCACGTACCCGAGCCCCACGTCGGTGAGGGTGCGCAGGTAGCGGGCGATCGACGGGATCGCGGAGAAGAAGTCCGCGGCCTCCTCGATCGGCATGTCGAGGACCTCGGCGACCGTCTTGCCCTTGTAGTGCACCTCGAGGGTCTCCCGGTTGAACCGGGCGCCCTTGCACACCTCGCACGGGACGTAGACGTCCGGCAGGAAGTTCATCTCGATCTTCAGCGTGCCGTCGCCGGAGCAGGCCTCGCAGCGGCCGCCCTTGACGTTGAAGGAGAACCGGCCGGGCAGGTAGCCGCGCATCTTCGCCTCGGTGGTCTGGGCGAACAGCTTGCGGACCTGGTCCCACACCCCGGTGTAGGTCGCGGGGTTGGACCGCGGCGTGCGGCCGATCGGCGACTGGTCGACGTGCACGACCTTGTCCAGGTGCTCCAGCCCGGTGACCGTGCGGTGCCGCCCCGGCACCTGCCGGGCGCGGTTGAGCTCGTTGGCCAGCACCGTGTACAGGATGTCGTTGACCAGGCTGGACTTCCCGGAGCCGGAGACGCCGGTGACGCCCACGAGCACCCCGAGCGGGAAGGTCACGTCGACGCCCTTGAGGTTGTTCTCGCGGGCGCCCTTGACGACCAGCTCGCGGCCCGGCGTCGGCTCCCGCCGCTTCTCCGGGACGACGATCTCCTTGCGGCCGGACAGGTACTGGCCGGTCAGCGAGCGCTCGCTGGCCAGCAGGTCGGCGACCGTGCCGCTCACGACCACCTCGCCGCCGTGCTCGCCCGCGCCCGGACCGATGTCGACCACCCAGTCGGCGATCTTGATCGTGTCCTCGTCGTGCTCGACGACGATGAGGGTGTTGCCCATGTCGCGCAGACGCACGAGCGTCTCGATGAGCCGGGTGTTGTCCCGCTGGTGCAGGCCGATCGAGGGCTCGTCGAGCACGTAGAGCACCCCGACCAGGCCCGAGCCGATCTGGGTGGCCAGCCGGATCCGCTGCGCCTCGCCACCGGCCAGCGTCGCGGCGGGCCGGTCGAGGGACAGGTAGTCCAGGCCGACGTCGACCAGGAACGACAGCCGCGCCTGGATCTCCTTGAGCACGCGGTCGGCGATCGCCCGCTCCCGCTCCCCCAGCTCGAGGGCGTTCAGCCACTCCGACGCCTCGCCGATCGACAGGCCGGTGACCTCGGCGATCGACCGGTCGTTGAGCTTGACCGCGAGGATCTCGGGCTTGAGCCGGGTGCCGTGGCAGACGGGACAGGGCACGTCGCGCATGTAGCCCTCGTACTTGTCCCGCATGTACTCGCTGTCGGTGTCGTCGTGCCGGCGCTCGAGGAACGGCAGCACGCCCTCGAAGGCGGCGTAATAGCTGCGCTCGCGGCCGTAGCGGTTCTTGTAGCGGACGTGCACCTGGTCGGGCGAGCCGTGCAGCACGGCCTTCTGCACCTTGGCCGGCAGCCGCTCCCACGGGTCGTCCATGGAGAAGCCCAGCTGCTGGGAGAGGCCGGTGAGCAGGCGGGTGAAGTACTCGTTGCTCATCGACCCCGCCCACGGCGCGACGGCGCCCTGGGCGAGGCTCTTCGTCGGGTCGGGCACGACGAGCTCGGGGTCGACCTCCTTGCGGGTGCCGATGCCGGTGCACTCCGGGCAGGCGCCGAACGGCGAGTTGAACGAGAAGCTGCGCGGCTCCAGCGCCTCGAACGACAGCCCGTCGTCGACGCAGGCCAGGTGCTCGGAGAAGGTGCGCTCGCGGTGCGGGTCGTCCTCGGGCAGGTCGACGAAGTCGAGGACGACGAGGCCGCCGGCCAGCCCCAGCGCCGTCTCCACCGAGTCGGTGAGCCGCCGCTTGGCGCTCTCCTTGACCGTCAGCCGGTCGACGATCACCTCGATGGAGTGCTTCTCCTGCTTCTTGAGCTTCGGCGGCTCGGTGAGCGGGTGCACGGTGCCGTCGACCCGGACGCGGGAGAAGCCCTGGGTCTGCAGGGAGCTGAACAGGTCGACGTACTCGCCCTTGCGGGCGCGGACCACCGGCGCGAGCACCTGGAAGCGGGTGCCCTCCTCCATGGCCAGCACCTGGTCGACGATCTGCTGCGGGGTCTGCCGGGAGATCGGCTTGCCGCAGTTGGGGCAGTGCGGCTGGCCGGCGCGGGCGTAGAGCAGGCGGAGGTAGTCGTAGACCTCGGTGATCGTGCCGACGGTCGACCGCGGGTTGCGGTTGGTCGACTTCTGGTCGATCGAGACCGCGGGCGACAGGCCCTCGATGAAGTCGACGTCGGGCTTGTCCATCTGCCCGAGGAACTGGCGGGCGTAGGCCGACAGCGACTCGACGTAGCGGCGCTGGCCCTCAGCGAAGATCGTGTCGAACGCGAGGCTCGACTTGCCCGAGCCCGACAGGCCGGTGAAGACGATCAGCGCGTCGCGCGGCAGGTCGAGGTCGACGTCCTTGAGGTTGTGCTCGCGGGCGCCGCGGACGACGAGGCGGTCCATGGGTGTCCTGTCGGTCGAAGTGCTCGGTCGGTCGGCCGGGGCCGGGGTCGGCGGCGTCGGGCGACGCCGCTCAGGCGGGCGCCGCGGCCGCCGACGGGAGGGGGTCGAAGACCGGCGCGTGACGGCGCCACGGCCGTCGGCGTTCCAGCTCTCCGGCCAGCCAGAGTAGTCGTCCTTCGGCGCCCGGGGGGCCCACGAGCTGGACCGCCAGCGGCCACCCCTCGGGCCGCGTGCCGGCGGGCACCACGGCGGCCGGGACCCCGGCCAGGTTCCACGGCGAGGCGAACGGCGCCCACCGCGCATTCGCCGTGACGTTGGCGAGGAAGCCCCGCTCGTGCCAGGGCCGGGCGGCCAGCGGCGGGCCGCTGACCACCGGCGTGAGCAGCACGTCGACCGCCTCCCCACCGCCCTGCGGGTCGCCCGTGCCGGCGAAGAACTCCTCGGTGCGCCGGCGGAACCGCTCGGCTGGGCCGGGGCGCACCAGCCCCAGCCGGCGCACCCACCGCCCGAGCCGGGCGTGGGTGCGGCTGCGCGGCTCCAGCGCGGCGCGGTCGAGCCCGAGGAGGGTGGCGTCGTCCTCCGCGCCGGCGAACCACCGGGCCAGGGCGGCCAGCGCCGCCTCGGTCGGGATCACCGGGTCCCGGCGGACGACGGTGTGACCGGCCTCCTGCAGCAGCCGCGCCGTCTCCTCGACCGCCTCCCGGGCGGCCCGGTCGGCGCGCAGGCCGGCCACCGGCGAGCGCAGGCTGACCGCGACCCGCAGCGGCCGCCCCGGCGCGGGCGGGGGCGCCGGCTCCTCCCCCGCGAGCACCGCGACCGCCAGCGCCTGGTCGGCCACCGTCGTGGTGAGCGCCCCGTTCACGGCCATGCCCGACCAGTCGTCGGCGCCGATGCCGCCGGGCAGCACGCCGCGCCCCGGCTTGAGCGTGACCAGTCCGCAGGCCGCGGCGGGCAGCCGCAGCGAGCCCATGCCGTCGTTGCCGTGCGCCAGCGGGACCATGCCCGCGGCCACCGCGGCAGCGCTGCCCCCGGAGCTGCCCGCCGGGGAGCGGGCCGTGTCCCAGGGGTTGCGGGTCACCGAGCCCGCGCTGTCGGTGGACGCGTACAGGCACAGCTCGGGCACGCGGGTGATGCCGACGACCACCGCACCGGCGGCCCGCAGCCGGGCCACGACCGGGTGGTCGGCGCCCGCGGGGACCGGGTGCCCCGCCGAGGACCCGTCGGTGGCCACCTCGCCGGCCACGGCCACGTTGTCCTTGACCGCGACGGGCACGCCGGCCAGCGGCAGCCGGGCGCGGTCGGCGGACGCGTCGACCGCCGCCGCCTCCGCCAGCGCCGCCTCGCAGCGGACGACGCGGAACGCGCCCACGCGGGGCTCGACCTCGTCGACCCACGCCAGGTGGGCCCGCACGACCTCGACCGCGGAGACCGCGCCGGACCGGACCCGGGCGGCCAGCTCGGCGGCCGGCAGCCCGACCAGCGGAGGGGCGTGGGAGCCGGGCCGACCTCCGCTAGCGTCCATGCCCAGGACCGTAGCCGCGGTCGCCGACACTTTCCGGAGGAGCCCAGGATGAGCGCCGATCCGTACACCGGGGACGTCGAGGTGGGCGGCCCGGCCGCCGTCCGGGAACTGCCCGGGCTCGTCGTCACCAAGCTCGCCGTCGGCGAGATGAGCAACAACGCCTACCTGCTGCGCGATGCCGACAGAGGCGAGGCGCTGCTGGTGGACGCGGCCACCGACGCCCCCGCGCTGCTGCGGCTGGTCGGGGACGCCGACCTGCGGACCGTCGTCACCACGCACGGGCACTGGGACCACCACCGGGCGCTGCCCGAGGTCGTGGCCGCCACCGGCGCGCAGACCGTCGCCCACCCGGCCGACGCCGCCGACCTGCCCGTGCCGGTCGACCGGCCAGTGCAGCACGGGGACACCGTCCGGGTGGGCCGGCACGAGCTGGAGGTGATCCACCTGCGCGGGCACACGCCCGGCAGCATCGCCCTGCTGTGGCGCGGACCCGGCGACGCCTCCCCGCACCTGTTCACCGGCGACTGCCTGTTCCCCGGCGGCGTCGGCAACACCCAGCAGGACCCGGCGCGGTTCACCAGCCTGATCGACGACGTCGAGGAGCGGCTGTTCGCGCCCCTGCCGGACGAGACCTGGGTCTACCCCGGGCACGGCGGGGACACGACGCTGGGCGCCGAGCGGCCGCACCTGGCGGAGTGGCGCGCCCGCGGCTGGTGAACCGCTAGCGGTCGTCCACCCCGCCGTCGACCCCGCCGTCGACCGCGCCGTCGACGTCGTCGTCCTCGTCGAAGAGCTCGACCAGCTCGTCGGCGGTGCCGGCGACGTGCAGCGGCACCACCGACACCAGCCACCCGGGGCGGCGCCGGTCAACGCCGACCGCCAGGTCCCAGGCCGCGCGGGCGGTGAGCGGGCCGAAGCAGGCGTCGTCGCCGTCCTCCTCCAGCGCGACCTCGACCAGCCACGTGTCGGAGAGGTCGGCCGCGAGCTCGGCGAAGTCGGGCTCGCTGCCGTCGTCGGGCTCGGGCGAGTCGGCCTGCACGGGATAGATGAGCGCCATGGGGCGACGCTAGGGGTGCGCGGCCTCCGTGGCGACCGGCAGCCAGCGGGCCCACCAGCGCAGCAGGTGCTCGAGGCGGGCGACGCGGTTCCGGGGGCGCCCCGACCGCGGCAGGTCGTGCCCCTCCCCGGGGAACAGCAGCAGCTCCGCGGGCACCCCGCGCCGGGTCAGCGCGACGAACAGCTGCCGGCCCTGCTCGGCCGGGCAGCGCAGGTCCTCCTCGCCGTACACCAGGAGGGTGGGCGTGCTGATGGCGCCGGCGTCCGCGAGCGGGCTGCGCTCGGACCAGCGCGCGGGGTCCGGCCCGAACGCCTGCTCGACCGCGTACCAGCCGACGTCCGACGTCCCGGCGAGGCTGTGCGGCTCGAGGGGCGCCCCCTCGACGACGGCGGCGGCGAAGCGGTCGGTGCGCCCGAGCAGCAGCGCGGCCAGGTAGCCGCCGTAGCCGGCGCCCGTGACGCCGACCCGGCCGGCGTCCAGCCGCAGCCCCGGATCGGCGAGTGCGTCGTCGAGGAAGGCGAGGACGTCGTCGGCGTCGACGCTCCCCCACGCCCCGGCGACCGCGCTGGCGTGCGCCTGGCCGTAGCCCGCCGAGCCCCGCGGGTTGCACCGCAGGACCGCGTAGCCGGCGGTGACCGCCACCTGCACCTCGTCCAGCAGCGACCAGCCCGACTGGGCGAACGGGCCGCCGTGCACCGACAGCAGGACGGGGTGCGGGCCGGGCCCCCCGGGGAGCGCGACCCAGCCGTGCACCGCGGGGCCGCCGGCGGTCCGGGCGGTGCGCTCGCGCAGGCGGTGCACCCGCCCGGTCGCGCCCAGCGCCGTCCCGAAGCCGGTGAGCAGCCGCCGGCGGCCGGGGGTGATCGCCACGAGCTCCCCCGCCGACGCGTCGTGCCCGACCGTGGCGACGACGACGCCGCCGCCGGCGCCCACGCCGTGCACGGTGAACGGCCCGTCGACCAGCGCCTCGGCCTCCCCACCGCCCGGCGGCACCCGCAGCAGCTCCACGGCGCCCCGCCGGCGCACGCCGACGAGCACCCCGCCGGCGGTCACCACCGGGTGCGGCGTGCCGGGCCCGCCGGCGTCGGCCGCCGGGTCCAGCAGCGGTTCCAGCTGCCCTCCGCCGGCGGGGACGCAGCACAGCGTGCGTGCGCGGCCGGCGACGTCCAGCCCGCCCGGCCCGAGGTCGGGCACCGCCGTGACGTGGAGGACGGCGCCGTCGGGCGACCACACCGGCCGGCTGCACAGCGACCGCGTGCCGGTCACCCGCCGCAGGCCGGTGCCGTCGGGGCGGACGGCGAAGACGTCGGTGCGCAGGTCCCGGTCGGCGGTGGGGTGCCGGGCGGACACGAACGCGAGCTCGGCGCCGTCGGGACGCCAGCACACGTCGGTGCAGTCGGCCTCCCCCTCGGTCACCACCACCGGCCCGGGGACGGGGACACCGTCGTCGGCGAGGTCGTCGGGCAGGTCCAGGACGTGCACCTGGCTGGGCCGGCCGTCGACGTACCCGACGCCGTCGCGGCGGGCGCGCAGCGTGGTCACCAGGCGGGGCGCCCCCGGGTCCGCGGCCGGGCCGGTGCGCGCCGTCCAGGCGAGCCGCCGCGAGTCCGGGGACCAGACCGGCGCGCCGGCGCCGAGCGGCAGGTCGGTGAGCCGGCGGGCCGCCCCGCCCGCCGCCGGCAGGACGTGCACCTGCGGCGGGCCGTCGCCGGTGGCGCCCAGGTAGGCCAGCCAGCGCCCGTCCGGCGAGAACGCCGGGTCGGTGTCCCGGCCGCCGGAGGTGAGCGGACGGGCCGGCGCCGAGGCGTCGGTCGGCACGGCCCACAGCTGGCTGCGGTACCGGTCTCCGGCCGGGTCGGGGCGGGTGACGGCGACGACGGCGACGCGCCCGTCCGGCGCGACGGCCGGGCTGCCCGGCGTGCGCAGCAGGGCGAGGTCGTCGGGGCGCACGGGCGCCGACGCTAGCGGGCGCCGGTCAGCGGGTGCGGCGGTCGTCCCGCTCGGCGGCCGCGCTGGTCGCCTCGGCGGTGGTCGCCTCCGCGTCCGCCGACGCCGCGGGGCCGACCGCGGTGGTGCCGTCGGCGACCTCGGCCGCGTCCGGGACCGCGGCCAGCTGACCGCGGGTCTTCACGAGGCTGGCCACCGTGGCGATGAGGATGACCCCGAGGATGATCGTGAGCGACAGCCAGATGGGGATCGTCGGCACGGCCTCGATGTGCTCGCCGCCGTTGATGAACGGCAGCGTGTTCTCGTGCAGGGCCTCCATCACGAGCTTGACGCCGATGAAGGCCAGGATCACCGCCAGGCCCAGCGACAGGTACACCAGCCGCTGCAGCAGCCCGCCGAGCAGGAAGTAGAGCTGCCGCAGGCCCATGAGCGCGAACACGTTGGCCGTGAAGACGATGAACGGCTCCTTGGTGAGGCCGAAGATCGCCGGGATGCTGTCGAGGGCGAAGATCAGGTCCGTGGTCCCGAGGGCCAGGAACACGATGATCATCGGCGTCCACAGCTTCTTGCCCGCCTCGCTGACCCGCAGCTTCGCGCCGTGAAAGTCCCCGGTGATCGGCAGCACCCGGCGCATGCCGCGGATGAAGGCGTTCTCCTCGTAGTCCTCGTCCTCGCCACGGTGCCGCACCAGGTTGATCGCGGTGTACACGAGGAAGGCGCCGAAGATGTAGAAGACCCAGGTGAAGCGGGTGATCAGGGCCGCGCCCAGCAGGATGAAGATGCCGCGCAGGACCAGCGCGATGATGATCCCGACCATGAGCACCTCCTGCTGGAGGGCCCGGGGCACGCGGAACCGCGCCATGATGATCACGAACACGAACAGGTTGTCGACCGACAGCGAGTACTCGGTCAGCCAGCCCGCGTAGAACTCGGTGGCGAACTGCGAGTCGGTGATCGCCCAGAACACCGCGCCGAAGACCAGCGCCAGCCCGACGTAGAAGCCGACCCAG
Source organism: Blastococcus sp. SYSU D00695 (assembly GCF_054050555.1). NCBI lineage: Bacteria > Bacillati > Actinomycetota > Actinomycetes > Geodermatophilales > Geodermatophilaceae > Blastococcus > Blastococcus sp. SYSU D00695. The sequence goes on from NZ_JBJGZP010000005.1 coordinate 73,638, forward strand.
AGGCCCGCCTCGCGCATCGACGGCTCGTGCGGGCGGCGGGCGACGATGGCCAGGTCGGCCAGCAGCAGGACGGTGAGCCCCACGAAGGTCGCGACCTCGAACCAGACGGGGAGCTCGTGCACGCCTGGGGACTCTACGGGGCGAGGCCCCCGCCAACCTCCCGGGAGTCGTTTCCGCGACAGTCACCGGCGCGGGTGCCGGCGGCGCCCTCCAACGCCCCGGTGAGGGCCTGCGCGGCGGCGCGGAGGACTGCCGTGTCCCCGGGTCCGAGGGTGCCGACGACCCGGTCCAGGAGCCGGATCCGCAGCCCCTCGGCCTGCGCCAGGACGACCCGTCCCGCGTCGGTGACCTCGAGCTCGGTGCCACCGGCCGCCCCCGACGGCGCGCCGGGGTGCGGGCGGCGCCGGAGGAGGCCGCGGCGTACCAGGGTCTCGACCGTCGCGGCGCCCGCGTCGTCGACCTGACCGCTGCGGCGGGCGACCGCGCGCGCGGACCCGGCGCCCTCCTCGACGGCCGAGAGCGCCGCCAGCTCGCCCCGGCGCAGGCCCGTCGCCTCCTCGACCCGCCCGGCCACCCGCTCGGTGGCCCGGGCGACGTCGGCGAGCTCGTCGGCGAGCTCCAGCACCGTGCCCAGCCGACCCGGCGGCGGTGGTGTCGCCGCCGGGCGCGGACGCTCCAGCTGCGGCGCGGTCACCGGGCCCCCGGGCTCGCGTCGGCCGGCACGCCGTCGTCGTCCCGGCCGCGCACCGTCCCGGGCACGGTCCCCGTCCCGGCCGCCGGCGCGGCGCCGTCCCCGGCGGGCGTGGGGCCGCCGTCCCCGGCCACCGCGGCCGGCGGGGCGCCGGCCTCGGCGGCGCGGGTGCGCCGGTCCCGGGCGAGGCTGGCCACCGTGGTGACCAGCAGCGTCACCAGGATCACCGTGAGGGACAGCCAGGTCGGCACCTCGGGGATCGCCGTGACGTGCTCGCCGCCGTTGATGAAGGGCAGCTCGTTGGTGTGCAGCGCGTGGATGACGAGCTTGGCGCCGATGAAGCCGAGGATCACCGCGAGGCCGTAGGCCAGGTAGACCAGCCGGTCGAGCAGGCCGTCGATGAGGAAGAACAGCTGCCGCAGGCCCAGCAGCGAGAAGGCGTTGGCGGTGAAGACGAGGAACGTCTCCTGGGTGAGCCCGAAGATCGCCGGGATCGAGTCGACGGCGAACAGGACGTCGGCGCTGCCGATGGCGATGAGCGCGATCATCAGCGGGGTGATGAAGCGCTTGCCGTCGACCTTGGTGACCAGCCGGTCGGAGTGGTACTCCTCGGTCGTCGGCACGACGCGGCGGACCAGGCGCAGGACGCTGTTCTCCTCGTAGTGGTCGTCACCGCTGTGCCCGCCGCTGCGGGCCTGCACGTAGGCGGTGTAGATGAGGATCGCGCCGAACAGGTAGAAGACCCAGCTGAAGTTCTCGATGGCCGCGGCGCCGACGAGGATGAAGACGGTCCGCAGGACGAGCGCGAACGTGATGCCGAACAGCAGCACCTTCTGCTGCAGTTCCCGGGGGACCCCGAAGCTCGCCATGATCAGGACGAAGACGAAGAGGTTGTCGACCGAGAGGCTCTTCTCGGTGATGTAGCCGGCGAAGTACTCGCCGCCGTACTGCGCGCCCGAGAACCACCAGACGCCGAGCCCGAAGACGACGGCGATGCCGACGTAGGCCGCCGACCAGAGGGCCGCCTCGCGCAGCGACGGCGCGTGCGGGGTGCGCACGTGGCCGACGAAGTCGAAGGCGAGCATCGCCACGATCCCGGCGATGGTCAGGGCCCAGACCCAGGTGGGGACGTCCATGCGTGCGTTCCTCCGGTCGACAGACAGACGGGTGTCCGTACCGGAGGTCTCTCCCGCCGCGAGCCCAGGGCCTCGCGACCGGCAGCGCCGGAGGCCGTGGGGCCTCGTACTGACGACACTGCCGCTGGGGATACTCCCCTCCACGTCGAGATCGTCCGGGCGTGACGCAGCGAGCCGTCACGCCAGGCGGTCTCGACTGGGTGAACGGCCGAGCGGCCCGGGGAGTTCCCGGGCGACTGTGAGCCCGCTCTCAGTCCGCGGACTCCCCGACCGCGGCGATCATCGGCGGGTGGCTGCGCGACACGCGGGCGCGAGCAGCCGTCCGCCGATGATCGACGACGAGCCGGCGTCAGGCGTGTGCGGCGTCGAGCTGGCGGAGCTCCTTCTTCAGCTCGGACAGCTCGTCGCGCAGCCGGGCGGCGACCTCGAACTGCAGCTCGCGGGCGGCCGCCAGCATCTGCTCGTTCAGCTGGGTGATCAGGTCGGCCAGCTCGTTGCGCGGCAGTCCCTGGACGTCGATCGCCCCGGCCTTGGCCCCCCGCGCCTTCGACGACAGGCCGGGCACCGGCGACTTGCCGCGCGACTGCTGCCGCCCGGACCCGCCGAGCAGCTCGGTGGCGCCCTGCGCGTCCTCGGCCTCGCGGTAGATGCCGTCGAGGATGTCGACGATCTTCTTCCGCAGCGGCTGCGGGTCGATGCCGTGCTCGAGGTTGTAGGCGATCTGCTTCTCGCGCCGGCGGTTGGTCTCGTCGATCGCCAGCGCCATCGACGGGGTGACCTTGTCGGCGTACATGTGCACCTGGCCGGACACGTTGCGCGCGGCGCGGCCGATCGTCTGGATGAGCGAGGTCCCCGACCGGAGGAAGCCCTCCTTGTCGGCGTCCAGGATCGCCACGAGCGAGACCTCGGGCAGGTCGAGACCCTCGCGTAGCAGGTTGATGCCGACCAGCACGTCGTACTCGCCCTGCCGCAGCTCGCGCAGCAGCTCGACCCGGCGCAGGGTGTCGACCTCGGAGTGCAGGTAGCGGACCTTGATGCCCATCTCGAGCAGGTAGTCCGTCAGGTCCTCGGCCATCTTCTTGGTCAGGGTGGTGACCAGGACGCGCTCGTCCTTCTCCACCCGGACCCGGATCTCGTGCACGAGGTCGTCGATCTGGCCCTTGGTCGGCTTGACCACGACCTCCGGGTCGACCAGGCCGGTCGGTCGGATGACCTGCTCGACGAACTCCCCACCGGTGCGGCCGAGCTCGTAGTTGCCCGGCGTCGCCGACAGGTAGACGGTCTGCCCGATCCGCTCGACGAACTCCTCCCACTTCAGCGGGCGGTTGTCCATCGCCGAGGGCAGCCGGAACCCGTGGTCGACCAGCGTCCGCTTGCGGCTCATGTCGCCCTCGTACATGCCGCCGATCTGCGGCACGGTCACGTGCGACTCGTCGATGACCAGCAGGAAGTCGTCGGGGAAGTAGTCGAGCAGGCAGGAGCCGGCGGACCCGGCGGCGCGGCCGTCGATGTGCCGGGAGTAGTTCTCGATCCCGGAGCAGAAGCCGACCTGGCGCATCATCTCGATGTCGTAGGTGGTGCGCATGCGCAGCCGCTGGGCCTCCAGCAGCTTGCCCTGGCGCTCCAGCTCGGCCAGCCGCTGCTCCAGCTCCGCCTCGATGGAGCCGATGGCGCGCTCCATCCGCTCGGGACCGGCGGCGTAGTGGGTGGCCGGGAAGACGAACAGCTCGTCGACCTCGCGCACGACCTCGCCGGTGAGCGGGTGCAGGTAGTACAGCCGCTCCACCTCGTCGCCGAACATCTCGATCCGGACGGCGAGCTCCTCGTAGACCGGGAAGACCTCGATCGTGTCGCCGCGGACCCGGAACGTGCCGCGGGTGAAGGACAGGTCGTTGCGGGTGTACTGCTCGGTGACCAGGGTGCGCAGCAGCTCGTCGCGGTCGCGCTCCTCCCCCACCTTGATCTTCAGCGCCCGCTCGACGTACTCCTCGGGCGTGCCCAGGCCGTAGATGCACGAGACGGTCGCGACCACGATCACGTCGCGCCGGGTGAACAGGCTGTTGGTCGCGGAGTGCCGCAGCCGCTCGACCTCCTCGTTGATCGAGGAGTCCTTCTCGATGTAGGTGTCCGTCTGCGGGACGTAGGCCTCGGGCTGGTAGTAGTCGTAGTAGCTGACGAAGTACTCCACGGCGTTGTCCGGGAACAGCTCGCGGAACTCGTTGGCCAGCTGGGCGGCGAGGGTCTTGTTCGGCGCCATCACCAGCGTCGGGCGCTGCACCTGCTCGACGAGCCAGGCGGTGGTGGCCGACTTGCCGGTGCCCGTCGCGCCGAGGAGGACGACGTCCTGCTCGCCGGCGTTCACCCGCTCGGCGAGCGCCGTGATCGCGGCCGGCTGGTCACCGGAGGGCTCGAACTCGCTGACGACGCGGAACCGCCCCCGCGTGGGCCGCTTCAGGTCGGTCTTCGCTCGCACGCGTCGACGGTACGACGGGGGTGTGACAGGACGGCGGGTGTGACGGGACGACTCCCCTGCGACACGCGTGGCCGGTGGGGTCACCGACTTGCGCCGCGGGCCGACCGGCTGCTCCCCATCCCGGCCCGACCCCGATAGTGTCCCGCGCGCAGGAGCGGTCCCGGCCGGGGACCAGCGCCACCCGGGTCGCCCGGGCGAGGACGGACCCCGGCGGGACCGCTCCTTCTGCGTCCGCGGCCGGCGGCTCCCTGCGCCGCCCCGCCGCGCCCCCTCCGATGACGCTGCGTGACGTGTCCGGACCGACACCCCGCGGACGTGTGCCGGGCCCTCCGCGCGGGCACCCGGCAGCCCGGAGCAGCACGCACCGACCTCCCGCCGACGGCCGCGGCGGGAGGCCACCGGCCCCCGCCGACGTCGGGGGCGCAGCGCAGGAGGACGGCGTTCATGACCCAGGTGTGGCCCGGGAGCGCGTACCCGTTGGGTGCCACCTACGACGGCACCGGCACCAACTTCGCCCTCTTCAGCGAGGTCGCCGAGAAGGTCGAGCTGTGCCTGTTCGACGAGGCCGGCAACGAGGAGCGGATCCGGCTCCCGGAGATGGACGGCTACGTCTGGCACGCCTTCCTGCCCGGGATCCAGCCGGGCCAGCGCTACGGCTTCCGGGTGCACGGCCCCTACGAGCCGGAGCACGGCCACCGCTGCAACCCCAACAAGCTGCTGCTGGACCCGTACGCGAAGGCGATCGACGGGGCCGTCGACTGGGACGAGGCGTGCTTCGGCTACCGCTTCTCCTCCGGGGAGCGCAACGACGACGACTCGGCGCCGCACATGCCCAAGTCCGTCGTCGTCAACCCGTACTTCGACTGGGGCGTCGACCGGCCGCCGCGGACCCCCTACAACAAGACCGTCATCTACGAGGCCCACGTCAAGGGCCTGACGATGACGCACCCGCGGGTGCCGGAGGAGCTGCGCGGCACCTACGCCGGCATCGCGCACCCGGCGGTGATCGAGCACCTGCAGGACCTCGGCGTGACGGCGATCGAGCTCATGCCGGTGCACCAGTTCGTGCAGGACGACACCCTGCTGCAGAAGGGCCTGCGCAACTACTGGGGCTACAACACGATCGGGTTCTTCGCGCCGCACAACGAGTACGCGCAGAACAGCGACGGGCAGCAGGTGCAGGAGTTCAAGGGGATGGTCCGCACCCTGCACGAGGCGGGCATCGAGGTGATCCTCGACGTCGTCTACAACCACACCGCCGAGGGCAACCACAACGGCCCCACCCTGTCGTTCAAGGGCATCGACAACCGGGCCTACTACCGGCTGGTCGAGGGCGACGAGCAGTACTACATGGACACCACCGGCACCGGGAACTCGCTCAACGTGCGGCACCCGCAGTCGCTGCAGCTGATCATGGACTCGCTGCGCTACTGGGTGACCGAGATGCACGTCGACGGGTTCCGGTTCGACCTGGCCTCCACCCTGGCCCGGCAGTTCCACGAGGTCGACCGGCTGTCGGCGTTCTTCGACCTGGTGCACCAGGACCCGATCGTCAGCCAGGTCAAGCTGATCGCCGAGCCGTGGGACGTCGGCGACGGCGGCTACCAGGTCGGCAACTTCCCCGCGCTGTGGACCGAGTGGAACGGCAAGTACCGCGACACCGTCCGCGACTTCTGGCGGGGCGAGGACGCCACGATCGGCGAGTTCGCCAGCCGCATCTCCGGCTCGGCCGACCTCTACAAGCACTCGGGCCGGCGGCCGGTGGCCAGCATCAACTTCGTCACCGCGCACGACGGCTTCACGATGCGCGACCTCGTCTCCTACAACGAGAAGCACAACGAGGCCAACGGCGAGGGCAACAACGACGGCGAGAGCCACAACCGCAGCTGGAACCACGGCGTCGAGGGGCCGACGGACGACCCCGAGGTGCTGGCGCTGCGCGCCCGCCAGCAGCGCAACCTCCTGGTCACGCTGATGCTGAGCCAGGGCGTGCCGATGCTGCTGCACGGCGACGAGCTGGGCCGCACCCAGAACGGCAACAACAACGGCTACTGCCAGGACTCCGAGCTGACCTGGATCGACTGGGAGTCCGTCGACGAGGGCCTGCTGGAGTTCACCCGGACGCTGACCCGGCTGCGCACCGAGCACCCGACCTTCCGCCGGCGCCGCTTCTTCCACGGCCGGCCGGTGCGCCGCGAGGAGGGCGACCCGGTGCAGGACGTCGCCTGGTTCACCCCGGGCGGGGAGCTCATGTCCGACGAGGACTGGGACGTCGGCTTCGCCAAGTCGCTGGCCATGTACCTCAACGGCCACGGCATCCGGGAGACCGACGAGCGCGGTGAGGACGTCGTCGACGACTGCTTCTACCTCGCGTTCAACGCCTCCCACGAGCCGATCGAGTTCACGGCGCCGCCCGCGGAGTACGCCGACGGCTGGACGGTCGTCGTCGACACCGCCGAGCTGCACGAGGTGGAGCCGGTCGTCGTCAAGGCCGGCGAGACCCTGGCCGTCGCCGCCCGCGCCACCGTCGTCCTGCAGGCCGGCGCGTGAGCGAGCCGGACCGTCGCGCCGTCCCCGGCGCGACCTACCGGCTGCAGGTGCACGCCGGGTTCACCCTGGACGACGCGGCCGCCGTCGCCGACCACCTGGCGGCCCTCGGCGTCACCCACGCGTACTCCTCCCCGCTGCTGCGCTCGGCGGCGGGCAGCACGCACGGGTACGACACGGTCGACCACGCGCACGTCGACGAGGCCCGCGGCGGGCGGGAGGCGTTCGACCGGTTCGTCGCGGCCCTGCACGGGCACGGCCTCGGGCTGGTGCTGGACATCGTCCCCAACCACATGGGCGTCGCCGACCCGGCGGAGGCGCCGTGGTGGTGGGACGTGCTGCAGCACGGCCGCGACAGCGCGCACGCCGACGCGTTCGACGTCGACTGGGAGTTCGGCGGCGGGCGGGTCCGCCTCCCGGTCCTGGGGTCGGCCGACGACGTGGAGGAGCTGGTGGTGGTGGACGGGGAGCTGCGCTACTACGACAACCGCTTCCCGATCGCCCCCGGGACCGGCGACGGCACGCCGCAGCAGGTGCACGACCGACAGCACTACGAGCTGGTCGACTGGCGCCGGGCGGACGGCGACCTGAACTACCGGCGGTTCTTCGCCATCAACACCCTCGCGGGCCTGCGCGCGGAGGACCCGGCGGTGTTCGACGCGACGCACGAGCTCGTGCTGCAGCTGGTGCGCGAGGGCGCCGTCGACGGGCTGCGGATCGACCACCCCGACGGCCTGGCCGACCCGAGGGGCTACCTGGACCGGCTCGCCGAGGCCTCGGGCGGCCGGTGGACGGTCGTGGAGAAGATCCTCGAGCCGGGCGAGGACCTGCCCGAGGGCTGGGCGGCGGCGGGCACGACCGGCTACGACGCGCTGTCGGAGGTCGACCAGGTGCTGGTCGACCCGGCCGGCGAGGCGGCGATGACCGCCCTGGACACCGAGCTGGCCGGCGCGCCGGTCGAATACGCCCGCCTCGTGCACGACTGCAAGCGCGAGGTGACCGACGGGATCCTCGGCTCGGAGGTGGCCCGGCTGGTGCGGGTCGTCGGCGAGCTGCCCGGGGTGGACGCCGAGCAGCTGACCGAGGCGCTGGCCGAGCTGCTGGCCTCCTTCGACGTGTACCGCAGCTACCTGCCCGACGGCCGCGAGCACCTGGACGCCACGGTGGCCGCCGTCCGCGACCGCCGTCCGGACCTGGTCGCGGCGCTCGACGCGCTGCACCCGGTGCTCGGCGCGGCCGGCACCGAGGCGGCGACCCGGTTCGAGCAGACCAGCGGCCCGGTCATGGCCAAGGGGGTCGAGGACAGCGCCTACTACCGGTGGGCGCGGTTCGTGGCACTCAACGAGGTGGGTGGGGACCCGGCCCGGTTCGGGACGACGGTCGGCGAGTTCCACGAGGCGCAGGCCCGGCGGCTGGAGCGCAGCCCGCAGGCGATGACGACGCTGTCCACCCACGACACCAAGCGCAGCGAGGACGTGCGGGCGCGGCTGGCCGTCCTCGCCGAGCTGCCGGCCGAGTGGGCGGACCTCGTGCACCGCCTGCTGGCCCGCTCGCCGCTGCCCGACCGGCCGCTGGCCCACCTGGTGTGGCAGAACCTCGTGGGCGCCTGGCCGCTGTCGCGGGAGCGGGCGCAGGCGTTCGCGGAGAAGGCGGCCCGCGAGGCCGGCACGTCGACGACCTGGACCGACCCGGACGAGGGGTTCGAGACGGCGCTGCGGGCGCTGGTCGACGCCGCCTACGACGACGAGGAGTCCCGCGCCGGGCTCGCCGCGTTCGCCGACCGGATCGCGCTGCCCGGCTGGTCGAACTCGCTGACCCAGAAGCTCGTGCAGCTGACGATGCCCGGCGTCCCGGACGTCTACCAGGGGACCGAGCTGTGGGACCACTCGCTGGTCGACCCCGACAACCGCCGGCCGGTCGACTACGACCTGCGGCGGCAGCTGCTGTCCCGGCTGGACGGCGGCTGGGTGCCCGCCGTCGACGAGACGGGCGCGGCCAAGCTGCTCGTGGTGTCCCGGGCGCTGCGGGCGCGGCGCGACTGCCCCGGGCTGTTCACCGGCTACACCCCGGTGACCGCGACCGGCCCGGCCGCGGACCACCTGCTGGCGTTCGACCGGGGCGGCGCGGTCACGGTGGGCACCCGCCTGCCGGTCGGCCTGGCCCGCACGGGCTGGGGCGACACCGCGCTGCCGCTGCCCACCGGGGCGTGGCGCGACCTGCTGACCGGCGAGCGGCTCGTGTCCGACGCCGGCGGGGTGCGCGCCGACGCGCTGCTGGCGCGGCTGCCGGTGGCCCTGCTGGTCCGCGACTGACGCGGCGTCCCGCCCCGTGGCCGACCGGGCCGCGGGGCGGGACGCGTGGCCCGCGTCACGCCGCGGCCCGGCGCGTGGTCTGATGCGGCGTGCACATCGACGCCCTGTACCGGTTCCCGGTGAAGTCGCTGCTCGGCGAGGAGGTCGACCGGCTGCGGCTGACCGACCGGGGCGTCGTCGGCGACCGCGCGCTCGCGCTCGTCGACGCCGACGGCCGGGTCGCCAGCGCCAAGCACCCCCGCAAGTGGGGTGCCCTGCTCGGGATGTCGGCCCGGTTCACCGCCGAGCCGGAGCCGGGCGCCCCCACGCCGACCGTGGTGATCACCCTCCCCGACGGCACCGAGCTCAGCAGCGACGACCGGCGGGCCGACGCGGTGCTGTCGGACGTGGTGGGCCAGCCGGTGCGGCTCACCGCCGAGGTGCCCGAGGGCGGCCAGTTCGAGGAGCACTGGCCCGACATCGACGGCCTGGCCCCGGCCGAGGTCATCGAGGGCAGCACCCACGCGTTCGAGGGCGCGGACCCGGTCAGCCTCTTCCCGATCGGGATGATGGCCCCGTCGGGCACCTTCGTCGACCTCGCGCCGCTGCACCTGCTCACCCGGGCCACGCTCGAGCAGCTCACCGAGCTCGGCGGGGGCAGCGACTTCGACGTCCTCCGCTACCGCCCCAACGCCCTCGTCGCCGGCACCGGGCCGGGGTTCGCCGAGGACGACTGGGTCGGCCGCACCCTCGCGCTGGGCGACGCCGTCCGCGCGGGCGTGAGCATGCTGACGATGCGCTGCGTGATGACCACGCTGGCCCAGGGCGGTCTGCCCGAGGACCGGGGCACGCTGCGCACCGTGGCCCGCCACCACCGCCGCGAGATCCCCGGCATGGGCACCTGGGCCTGCGCCGGTGTCTACGCCGACGTCACGGGCCCGGGCACCGTGCGGGTCGGGGACCCGGTCACGCTGGCCTGAGGCGACGGTTGGCCGCCGGGCACGCGGGCATGACCGGTCCTGGCCGCAGCCACCCCACCCGCACCGTTCCCGGAGGTCCCCGCATGCCCGAGCCCGTCGAGTTCGCCGTCTGGGCGCCGGTCCCCTCGCGGGTCCGCGTGCAGGTCGACGGCGCCGTCCACGACATGGCGCGGGACGACGACGGCTGGTGGCGGGCCGAGGTCGCGGCCGGCCCCGAGGCCGACTACGGCTTCCTGCTCGACGACGACGACGCGGTGCGCCCCGACCCCCGCTCGCGCCGGCAGCCGCAGGGCGTGCACGGGCCGTCGCGGCGCCACGACCCGACCGCGCACGGCTGGGCCGACCAGGCGTGGACCGGGCGCCCGCTGGCCGGCGGCGTGGTCTACGAGATGCACGTCGGCACCTTCACCCCCGAGGGCACGCTGGACGCCGCCGTCGGCCGGCTGGACCACCTCGTGGAGCTGGGCGTGGACTTCGTCGAGCTGCTGCCGGTCAACGGGTTCAACGGCACGCACAACTGGGGCTACGACGGCGTCCTCTGGTACACGGTCCAGGAGGAGTACGGCGGCCCGGCGGCCTACCAGCGGTTCGTCGACGCCTGCCACCAGCGCGGGCTGGGCGTGATCCAGGACGTCGTCTACAACCACCTCGGCCCGTCGGGGAACTACCTGCCGCTGTTCATGCCCATCTTCAGCGAGGGCGGCGCGAACACCTGGGGCGACTCGATCAACCTGTCGGGGCCGGACTCCGACGAGGTGCGCCGCTACATCGTCGACAACGCGCTGATGTGGCTGCGCGACATGCACGTCGACGGGCTGCGGCTGGACGCCGTCCACGCGCTGGTCGACGAGCGGGCCACGCACGTGCTCGAGGAGCTGGCGCGGGAGGTCGACCGGCTGTCGGTCGCCGTCGGCCGGCCGCTGACGCTGATCGCCGAGAGCGACCTCAACGACCCGCGGATGGTCACCCCGCGGGTGGCCGGCGGCCTCGGGCTCACCGCGCAGTGGAGCGACGACTTCCACCACTGCCTGCACGCCGTGCTGACCGGCGAGGCCCAGGGCTACTACGCCGACTTCGCCGAGGCGGGGCTCGGCGGGCTGGCCAAGACCCTGACCGGCGCCTTCTTCCACGACGGCGCGTGGTCGAGCTTCCGCCGGCGGCACCACGGCCGGCCGGTCGACACCGCCGCGCTGCCCGGCTGGAAGTTCCTGGGCTACCTGCAGGACCACGACCAGATCGGCAACCGCGCGGTCGGCGACCGGATCTCCGCCTCCCTCTCCCCCGGCCTGCTCGCCGTCGGCGCGACGCTGGTGCTGACCAGCCCGTTCACGCCGATGCTGTTCATGGGCGAGGAGTGGGGCGCGACGACGCCGTGGCAGTTCTTCACCAGCCACCCCGAGCCCGAGCTGGGCAGGGCGACGGCGGAGGGGCGGATCGGCGAGTTCGCCGCGCACGGGTGGGACGCCGAGGAGGTCCCCGACCCGCAGGCCCCGGAGACCTTCACCCGCTCGAAGCTGGACTGGTCCGAGCTGGAGCGGGAGCCGCACGCCCGCCTGCTCGCCGTCCACCGGGCGCTGCTGGCGCTGCGCCGCGCGCACCCGGACCTGGTCGACCCGGACCTGTCCGCGGTCGAGGTGAGCTGGGACGACGAGGACCGCTGGCTGATCGTGCACCGGGGCGCGCTGCGCGTCGTGGCGAACCTCGCAAGCGAGCCCCGCGAGATCGACCTGGACCGGGACGCCACCGGGGTGCTCTTCGCCACCGGGGACCGGCCCGGCCTGGACGGACCGACGGTGACGCTGCCCGCGGAGAGCGCGGCCGTGGTCACCACCGCCTGACGTGCGCCGCCTGCTGCCGGCGCCGGACCCGGCCGACCTGGACGATCTCGCGCTCGCCGACGCCTACCGGCTGCCCGGGCGGTCGGTGCGGGTGGACTTCGTGGGCTCGCTGGACGGCGCGATCGCGGTCGAGGGCCGCAGCGGCGGGCTCGGGTCGCCGGGCGACAGGCGGGTGTTCCGCACGCTGCGGGCGCTCGCCGACGTCGTCCTCGTCGGCGCCGGGACGGCGGCCGCGGAGGGCTACCGGCCGGTGGCCGCCGACTCCGCCGTCGGCACGCTGCGCGCGGCGCTGGGCCGGCCGGCGACCGCGCCGATCGCGGTCGTCTCGCGGCGGGCGTCGCTGGCGCCGGGTGACCGGCTGGCCGCCGACCCCACGATCCTGGTCACCTGCGCGGCCTCGGACCCCGCCCGCCGGGCCGCCCTGGCCGACGCCGGGGTGACCGTGCTGGTGTGCGGCGAGGACGAGGTCGACCTACCGCGGGCGCTGGACGAGCTCGCCGACCGCGGACTGGCGCAGGTGGTGTGCGAGGGCGGCCCGGCGCTGTTCGCCGCGGCGCTCGCGGCCGGGGTGGTGGACGAGCTGGACCTGACGATCGCGCCCGCGCTGGTCGGCGGGCAGACCCGGCTGCTGCCGTCGTCGCTGCCCGAGGTGGTGCGGCCGCGGCTGGTGCAGGTGCTCGAGGAGGACGGCGTCCTCTTCACCCGCTACGCCCTGCGCGACTGACCCGGCCGCCGGCGGGGCCCTCCGCCGGCGCAGCCCCGGGCGCGGGTGTGCAGGGATCCACGTCATCGGCGCGCCGTGACGTGGATCCCTGCACACTCACGCCGTGCCCGGCCACCCGCTGCCCGACGTCAGCGGTGCCCGCGCCCGTGGCCGTGCCCGCGCCCGTTACCGCCGTCCCGGTCGCCCTTCCCGCCGTCGTCGTCCTGGCCGTCGTCGTCCTGGCCGTCGTCGGGGGTCGGGGTCGGGGTCGCCGGCGGGGCGGCCGCGTGCGTCACGGTGACGGTGGAGCCGACCTCCAGCTCGCCGTCCGGGGAGACCGCGAGCACCTCGCCGTCGGCCGCGTCCGCGGTGGTGACCGGGCGCAGCTGGACCGTGAGACCCAGCCGCGCCAGCTCGGCCTGCACCGCGGACACCGGCCGGCCCACGAGGTCCCCGGCGTCGATCGCGACGACCTCCGGCGACGGTGCCGGCTCGGCGGTGGTCGGGACCGTGGTGCCCGGCGGCTCCGCGCTCGCCGTGGGCCGCGCGTCGGCGGGGGTGCCGTCCCCGCGCCCGGCGAGCACGAGCCCGGCCGCGACGGCGGCCGCCACCAGCAGCAGCGCCGCGAGCGCGGCGACCAGGCGCCGGCGGGAACGGGCGGGAGAGCCGGGCGGCGGGGTCGCCGGCGGCACGGGCAGCGGCAGCACCCGGGTGCCGTGCGGCGGGACGGCCCGCGCCGGCAGGACGGCGGTGGCGCCCGACTCCGGCGCGGCGGGCGGGACGGCGTCCGGGAGTCCCCCGGCGAGCACGGCGCCCACCGCGTCGCGGACGGCGGCGCCGTCGGGGAGGCGCCGCGCCGGGTCCTTGACCAGCATCCGGTCGACGAGGGCGCGCAGGCCGGCGGGGACGTCGGCGGGCAGCGGCGCCGGCTGCTCGCCGATCTGCCGCGACGCGACCTGCACGGAGTCCCTGCCCTCGAACGCCCGCCGGCCGGCGAGCATCTCGTAGGCGACCAGGCCCAGGGCGTAGACGTCGCTGGCCGGCGTCGCCGGCGCCCCCTGCGCCTGCTCCGGGGAGAGGTAGTGCGCGGTCCCCATGACCTGCCCGGTGCCGGTGAGCGGGATGCTGGCCGCCGACGACGCGATGCCGAAGTCGGTGAGCTTGACCGTGCCGTCGCGGGCGACCAGCACGTTGCCGGGCTTCACGTCGCGGTGCACCACCCCGACCGCGTGGGCGGCGGCCAGCCCCGCGGCGGTCTGGCGCAGCACCGAGGCGGCGCGCGCCGGGGCGAGCCGGCCCTCCCGGCTCAGCAGCTGCGACAGCGACTCCCCCTCGACCAGCTCCATGACCAGGTGGGCCAGGTGCTGCGGGCCGGCGGTCTCGCCGTAGTCGAACAGGGTCGCGATGTTCGGGTGGCCCAGCGACGCGGTGTGCCGGGCCTCGGCGCGGAACCGGGCCAGGAAGGCCGGGTCGCCGGTGTACTCGCCGCGCAGCAGCTTGAGCGCGACGTCGCGGCCGAGCAGGGTGTCGTGCGCGCGCCACACCTGGCCCATCCCGCCGGTCGCCAGCAGCGACCGCAGCTCGTAGCGGTCGGCGATCCTGGTCGGCGTGGGCTGCACGCACCCTCCTCTGCTCGGTCCCGCGGCGGGGTCCGGCCGTCCATGATCCGCTGTGCCCCGGGAAGCGCTCACCCTCGGGAGGTCGGGACGGCGAGTCGCCCCCCCGGTGATGTGCACCCACGGCGCGTTCGCGGGGCCGGAGCGCGCCCGGGGCGCACATCACCCAGGCGGAGGCGCCGCAGACGCCGCGAGGGCGGCCCGGGGAGTTCCCGGACCGCCCTCGGCGGAGTGGATCAGGGGAGCTGGGCCTGGGTGGGGTTGTTGCTGACGGTGCCGCCCGCGTTGCCGGCGACGCTGCGCGAGCCAGTGGCGACGGGGGCCTGGTTCAGGGTCGCGGTGAACGTGAAGGTCGTCACGTCGCCCATCACGGCGTTGGTGGCGTTGCCCGGCAGGGAGACCCGGAGGACGATGCAGCGCCCGCTGTCCTTGCCGACGGCGCCGAGGGCCTGGGCGTTCGCGGCCGCGGACTGCTTGAGCGTCGTCGCCGGGCCGATGGCGGTCCCACCGGTCTGCGTCGCGCAGGTGGCCTCGGTGGCGGTGGTGTTCTCGAAGAACTGGACCTGCGCGGTGGCGGAGAACTCACCGTTGGTGCCCCAGTCGCAGGTCGCGTCCCCGGCGTAGACGCCCTGGATCGGCTCGCGCTCGGCCTCGGAACAGTTGCGGTCCTCGTCGCCGAGGATGGTGAGGTCGGCGAGCAGGGTCGCGTTGGTCGTGCCCGCGTTGTTCACCCAGTAGCCGTAGGTGGCCGTGTCGCCCGGGTTGAGCCCGAGACCGGTGATGGTGGCCGACTCGGACCCCCCGAGCGTGAGGTCCATGGTGCCGGCGCCCGCGTTGCCGGCGCGGTTCTCCGTGTCGGTGAACGAGGCGAAGGTGCCGCTGGCACCGAAGGCGATGAGCGCGGCGCCGCCCATGGCGGCGGAGGCGATGGCGATCTTCTTCACGGTGGGTCTCCCTGTCGATGTCCCCGTCGACCGACGGACGTCTCTCACCGGGCGCTGCGCCCCCGGCGTCGACGTCGAGACTCCGGTGAGCCACTCCCCCCGGGCATCGTCGAATCTGTTGATCCGGCGCCAACCCGTCTCGCTCGTCACAACCGTCCCGCTCGGCCCAGGCCCCCCTCCAGGGACGCAGCGGTTCCGGTGGAGTCACTCCTTCGTGGTCTTCTCTCCAACGACGACCACGGGGGGTCCGCGCATGCCCAGCACCACCACCGCTCCGGCTCCGTCGCGGAGCATCGCCGGGCGGGTCGGCCACGCCCGGCTCGCCGTCGCCGCTCTCGCGATCGCCCTGGTGGCGCTCGCCGACCACGAGGCGCGGCACGCCGTCATGGCCGTCCTGGGGACGCTCGGCTTCCTCGGCGCCGGCTGCGGCTTCCTGCTGCGCTGGCGGGTCACCGGCAACGACACGACGGCCCGGATCGGCGTCGGGCTGCTGCTGGTCGGCCTGCACCGGCCGGCGAGCGCCATCACCCACGCCTTCCTCGAGCACCGGTGGACGGCGGTGGGCGACACGGTCGGCCTGGTCGTCTGCGCCGTCGCGGCCACCGCGGTCCTGCGGGCCTTCCCCGACGCCGGGACCCGCCGCCGCCCCGTCACGCTCACGCTGCTGGCGGCCACCCTCGGCGGGGCGCTGCTGATGGCCCTCGGCGCGTTCGTCCCCGCGCTCGCCCGCCCCGGCCTGGCCGCGGCCTGCCTGGGCATGTCGCTGCTGTGGGGGGCCACGGCCGTCGCCGCGTGGCGCAGCGACCAGCTCAGCAGCGGGCACCGCCGGGCCGCGCGGGCGCTGGCCGCCATCGCGCTGATCCTGTCCGGGCTGACCGCGCTCGCGATGTTGCCCGCCGCGCTGCCCGGCGCGACGCTGGCGGTCCGCACGGTGAACGACCTCGCGTTCGTGGCCGCCTCCGTCGTCGCCGTCCTCTCCGCCGTCCGCCGGCTGACCGACGCCCTCGCCGGGCAGGAGCGCTACGTCGCCGGGCTGCTGGAGCAGGTCGCCGGGCACGAGCGCCACCTCCAGCAGGCGCGGGCCTGCCTGCACGACGCCCGCGCCGCCGTCGCCGGGGTGCGGGCGGCCGGCTCCGCGGTCCGGCACGTCGCCGGACCGGCACGGGCCGAGCTCGAGGAGTCGATGGCCGCCGAGCTCGAGCGGGTCGAGCGCCTGCTCCGCCTGCCCGACCGCACCCCGCGGCTGAGCGACGTGGACCTCGACCGGTTGGTCCGCCCGCTGGTCGTCAGCCACCGCGAGCGGGGGCTGCGCGTCCGCTGGGCCCCGACCGGAGCCGGACCGGTCGGCCTGGACGGCGACGCGCTGGCCGTCGTCGTCGGCAACCTGCTCGGCAACGCCCTGGTGCACGCCCCCGGTGCCCTCTGCACACTCACCGTCGAGGTGGGTGAGCAGCTCACCGTGACCGTCGCCGACGACGGGCCGGGCCTCCCGGCGGGCCGGCGGGCCGCGGCCTTCGAAGCCGGCGAGCGCGGCACCGCGAGCCCAGGCGAGGGTCTGGGCCTGGCCATCTCCCGTGACCTGGCCCGCCGGCACGGCGGCGACCTGGTCGCCGCCGACGCCGCGCGTGGCTGCCGCTTCGTGCTCACCCTGCCGGTCACGCGGGCGACGGGCACGGCCGCGATGGCGGTCCCCACCGCCGCGGTCCCCCGCCCCCGCGCGGCGGCCGACGCGGCCCCGGCCCCGGTGGGGGTGCGCCGGTGACGGCTCCGGTGCTGCTCGTCGACGACCACTCGCTCTTCGCCCAGGCCCTGCAGCTGGGTCTCGCCGCCGCCGGTCTCCCGGCCGAGCGGATCGTGCCGCGCACGGCCGCCGACGTCCGGGCCACGTGCGCGGCCTCGGCGCCCGCCACCGTGCTGCTCGACCTGCGGCTGGGCACCGGGGAGGACGGCGAGCCGATCGAGGGCCTGGACCTGGTCGGCCCGCTCACCCAGGCCGGCTGCCGGGTCGTCGTCGTCACCGGCGAGGTCGGGGACGACGTCTGGGGTACCGCCGTCGAGCGCGGGGCGGCCACGGTGCTGGCCAAGGAGACCGCGCTCGACGACCTCGTCGCCGTGGTCCGCGCCGTGCACGCCGGGGAGCGGGTCCTCGACGAGGGCCGCCGGCAGGACCTGCTGGCCGCCGCGCGGCGGGCTCGCAGCGCGGCGGACGCCCGGCTGGCGCCGTTCCGCTCGCTCACCCCGCGGGAGGACGAGGTCCTGCGGTGCATGGCCGACGGCCTGCCCGCGGCGGCCATCGCCGCGGCGGCACACGTCAGCGAGGCCACGGTGCGGACGCAGATCCGCGCCGTCCTGAGCAAGCTGCAGGTGTCCTCGCAGCTGCAGGCCGTCGCGCTGGCCCGCCAGGCGGGCTGGCTGGACGACCGGCCGGGAGTCCCCGCCCGCTGAGCGGCTCAGCCGTTCCGGGGACCGCCACCCCGGGTGTCGTTCCCGACGCCGTTGGGGACGTGGACGCGCACGTCGACCAGTGCCGTGTCGCTGAACCCGCCGCCGCCCTGCCGGAGGTCGAACCGCAGGGCACCGTCCCAGTTGACGGCGCCCTGGCGGGGAGCCGAGCCGGCCGCGACACGGACGACGACGTCGACGCTGGGGGTGGCGGCGTCCAGCCCGGTCAGCTCGACGGGCCCGGCCGCCAGGTCGCACAGCTCCTCCGCGACGGGGATCGCCCGGCCGGGCACCGAGAAGCTCACCACCACGTCCGGCAGCCGGCACGGGCCGGACGGCGCGTCGACGGAGACGGACAGCGTCGCCGCGGAGCTCCCCACCAGCCGGGCGGTCACCTGCCCGCCCTCCACGTGCTGCGCGTGCAGCTGGAGCCGCTGCCCCGCCCGGGCCTCGGTCTCGACCTGCAGGTCGAGCGTGCCGGCGCCGGCCGAGGCGTCCACGCTCTCCGAGTCGGTGAACCCGGCCAGGGTGCCGGTGACGCCGAGCATCGCGGTGCCGGCCAGGACGCCGGCCAGCGCCCACTGCGTCTGCCGCCTCACGCCGGCTGCTCCGTCCGGCGACGGCGGCGCAGCAGCAGGAACAGCGACCAGAACAGGGCCACGGCGGCGAGGAAGACCCCGCTCCAGATGAGCGCCGCGCCCAACAGCGAGGTGTCCGCGGCCCGGGTCTGCACCGCCACGCCCTCCCCGCCGACCGTGACCGACGCGTCCGAGCGGCCGACGACCTCGCCCTCCGGCCCGTCGGCGGCCGGCGCGACCGACCCGGCGCCCGCACCGTCGGCGGCCGGGAGGCCGGCCCCGGTCCCGCCGCCTGCCGGCCCCGCGTCCGCCGGCGCGCCGGCGGTGCCGTCCGCCGGGCCGCCGGCCGCCCCGGCTCCCAGCGCGGACCCGGCCGGGGTGCCGACGGGCACCTCGACGGTCGCGGGAACGCCGCCGCCGGCCGGCCGACCCGGGAGGTCCTGCGCGACGACGCGCAGGTCGACGACGGCCTCGTCGGACTGGGCGCGGTCGTTCTCCGGCAGGTCCCGGAAGGTCAACGCGAAGCGCAGGCAGGTGACCCGGTCCCAGTCGGCAGGGGTGGACACCGCCAGCTCGACCGGGCCGGATGCGAGGAGGTCCAGATCGCGCGGCAGCCCGATCGCCTCGCAGGCGTCGTCCCGGGACACCCCGGGGGTCACCGTCGCCTGCAACTGCCCGGCCAGTTCGCCCTGCTCCGCGTCGCATGACCGGTCACCCGCAGCGTCCTCGGGCTCGAGGCAGCCGTTCTCCAGCTGGACGAGCCGGGTCACCTGCACGGTGACCCGGTCGGGCACCTCGGCCCACTCGCCCGGCGTCAGCGCGATCGGCAGCACCTGGGTCTGCCCGGGCAGCAGTGGGCCGTCGGCCGCGGCGGAGCCGGCTCCCGCGAGCACGCCGAGCCCGACCGCCACCACGGCGGCGGAGCGGGTCAGGGTGCGGCGCACGCGGAGGATGCTCCCCGCGGCCGGCGGGCGGCCACATCGTCAGAATCGATGATGTCGCGCACCCCCGCGCCCGCGAGACTCGGAGCGTGCCCTCCCCCGCCCCCGCGAGCGCGACGAACCCGGCGGTCCGCGCCCTGCGGCTGGTGGTGGCATGGGCCCTCGGCCTCGTCCTGCTGGCCAGCACCGGCGCCGCGCTCGGGGTGGCCCTCTACCCGACGGTCACCGGCGGTCAGGCGCTCGCCGTCCTCTCCGGCAGCATGCAGCCCGACCTGCCGGTCGGCGGCATGGTCTTCACCCGGGAGGCCGACCCGGCAGCGGTCGAGGTCGGGGACGTCATCACCTTCCGGCACCCCTCGGACCCCGCGGCGGTGGTCACCCACCGGGTGATCGCCGTCGACACCTCGTCCGGCTCGCCGGTGTTCACGACGAAGGGCGACGCCAACGAGGACCCCGACGTCGACCCGGTGCCCGCCTCCGCGGTGCAGGGCGAGCTGTGGTTCTCGGTGCCGCAGATCGGCCGGGTCACGGCGATCCTGCACTCGCCCAAGGGCGTCGGCGTGCTCGTCGTCCTCGTCTGCGGGCTCATCGCCGTCCACCCCGGCAAGCGCCCCGGCGACGACGAGCCGGACTCGCCCGCCCCGGTCGGAGAAGTCGACGCCGACAACGCCCGCACCGTGGTGATGGCGCCGGTCGTCGACGAGCCCGCGACCGCTCTGGTCGGCGCTGCGCGACCGCGCGTCCCCGTGCCCCCGCCTGCGGTCCGGCTGCTTGACTGACCGCATGGACCTGCCCGTGCTCCCGCCGGTCAAGCCGATGCTGGCCAAGGCGGCCACGAAGCTGCCCACCGCGGACGGCCTGTTCTACGAGCCCAAGTGGGACGGCTTCCGCTGCATCGTCTTCCGCGACGGCGACGAGGTGGAGCTCGGCAGCCGCAACGAGCGCCCGCTCACCCGCTACTTCCCCGAGGTCGTGGAGGCGGTGAAGGCGGCGCTGCCGGAGCGGTGCGTGGTGGACGGCGAGATCGTCGTCCCGGCCGGGGACCGGCTGCACTTCGAGGCCCTGCTCCAGCGGATCCACCCGGCGGCCAGCCGGGTCGCGCTGCTGGCCGAGCAGACCCCGGCCACCTTCGTCGCCTTCGACCTGCTGGCCCTCGGCGACGAGTCGCTGATGGAGCTGCCGTTCGAGCAGCGCCGCGCGCGGCTGACCGAGGCCGTCCGGCCCACCGACCGGGTGCACACGACCGCGATCACCCGGGACCCGGCGACGGCGCAGCGGTGGTTCGAGCAGTTCGAGGGCGCCGGGCTGGACGGCGTCGTCGCCAAGGCCCCCGACCTGCCCTACGGACCCGACCAGCGGCTGATGACCAAGGTCAAGCACGTCCGCACCGCCGACTGCGTGGTCGCCGGCTTCCGCTGGCACAAGAGCGGGCCGATCGTGGGGTCGCTGCTGCTGGGGCTCTACGACGGCGAGGGCGACCTGCAGCACATCGGCGTCGCGGCCTCCTTCCCGATGGCCCGCCGCGCGGAGCTGGTCGAGGAACTGGCCCCGTACCGGGCCGAGGCGCTGGACGGACACCCGTGGCAGAGCTGGGCCAACGCGCAGACCGGCACCGACGGCGAGCACCGGATGCCGGGCGCGCAGAGCCGCTGGAACGCCGGCAAGGACCTGTCCTGGGTGCCGCTGCGGCCCGAGCTGGTCGTGGAGATCAAGTACGACCAGCTGGAGGGACGGCGGCTGCGGCACACCGGCCAGTTCCTCCGCTGGCGGCCCGACCGGGAGCCGCGCAGCTGCACCTACGACCAGCTCGACGTCCCGGTCCGCTACGACCTCGCGGAGGTGCTGGCCGGGTGAGCCGCGCAGGTGACCTGGTCCGCACCGGAGTACGCGGCGTCGGGCAGGCGCTGCTGACGCTCGGCTTCGTCCTGCTGCTGTTCGTCGTCTACGAGCTGTACGTCACCGACCTCCTCGCCGACCAGGCGCAGGAGGAGCTCAGCGGCGAGCTGCGCGACGAGTGGGACGGGGGATCGGCGGCCACGCCCGCGCCGATCACGCCGGAGGCCGGCGAGCCGTTCGCCTTCCTGCACATCCCGGGGCTGGGCGCGGGGTGGAACCGCGCGGTGGTCGAGGGCACCGGCCAGGACGAGCTGGCCGAGGGGCCCGGCCACTACGTCGGGACGGCGCTGCCGGGCGAGCAGGGGAACTTCGCCGTCGCCGGGCACCGGGTGGGCCGCGGTTCGCCGTTCCTCGACCTGGACCAGCTGCGCCCGGGCGACCCGATCGTCGTGGAGACCGCCGACGCCTGGTACGTGTACCGGGTGCTGGGCGACCCGGCGACCGGGGACTTCACCGGCGGGCCGGTGCCCGGTCAGCAGATCGTCACGCCCAGTGACGTCTCGGTGATCTCCCCCACTCCGCTGGCCCCGCCGGAGGCGCCGCCGTCGGGGGCCTACCTGACCCTGACGACCTGCCACCCGAAGTACTCGGCGCGGCAGCGGCTGATCGTCCACGCCTTCCTCGAGGGGGGCCCGGTCCTGCGGGCCGACGCCCCCGACGGCCCGCCCGCACTGCAGGAAGGCTGAGGTCAGAGCCGGTGTACTCGTGGATCTGGCGGCACCTGCCCGGCGGCACCGGCGGCAAGGCGTTCTGCGCCCTGCTGCTGGTGCTGGCGGTCAGCGCGCTGCTGCTGTTCGTCGTCTTCCCGCGGGTCGAGCACCTGCTGCCGTTCACCGACGTGACGGTCGACCGGTAGCCGGCGGGCTCTCCGCGAGCGGTGGGGCCGGACAGGTCCGTCCGCTACCCTCGGTGATCATGCGCGCCTCCCGCGGTCTGCTGGCCGCCGCGACCGGCCTGCTGGTGGTCCTCACCGGTTGCACCTCCGGCGACTCCGACGAACCGGACGGCACCGCCGCGTCGTCGTCGACGTCGGCCGCCCCGACCGCGGCCGCCGAGGACGTCGACCCGATCGAGCTGCGGGACTGCACCGGGGACATCACGTCGCTGGGCGTGCCCAGCCAGCGGTCGCTGAGCTACGAGTGCGGCTACCTCGACGTGTCGATCAACTACGAGGAGCCCGACAGCGAGACGCTGCCGATGTTCGTGCTGCGCGCCCGCCTCCCCGAGCAGACCGACCGGATCGGCACGCTCGTGGTCAACCCGGGTGGGCCGGGCGCGTCCGGGGCCGACGCCGCGCTCAGCCTGTCGCAGACGCTGCCCGAGGACGTGCTGCGCCGGTTCGACGTCGTCGGGTTCGACCCGCGCGGCGTCGGCCTGACCACGCCCGTCGACTGCTTCGGCGACGCGCAGAAGGACCAGTACTTCTCCGACGAGCCGCGGCCGGCCACGGCCGAGCAGCTGGACCCCGTCCTCGATCTGTACGACGACGTGGCGGCGGCCTGCGCCGACGAGTACGGCGACGCGCTGGGCGCGTTCGACACCGTCGACACCGCGCGGGACATGGACCGGCTGCGGGCCTCGCTCGGCGACGAGCAGCTGACGTTCCTCGGCTACTCCTACGGCACCACGCTGGGCTCCACCTACGCGGAGCTGTACCCGGAGAAGGTGCGGGCGATGGTGCTCGACGCCGCGGTCGACCCCGACGCCGACCCGCAGGCCGACGCCGAGGCCGGCGCGGCCGGCCTGGAGGCCGGGTTCGACGCGTTCGCCGCGAACTGCACCAGCCTGGTGTCGGGCTGCCCGCTCGGGGACAACCCGCGCCAGTTCGTCTACGACCTGCTCGGCGCGGCCGCGGCGGCCCCGATCGCCAGCAGCAAGCCGGGTGAGACGCGCCAGGCCACGCCCGGGCTGGTCATGACCGCGGTGACCGCCGCGATGTACGACCCGGGCTCGTGGCCGCAGCTGTCCCAGGGGCTGCGCGCCGCCAGCCAGGGGGACTCCGCCGGGCTGCTGTCGCTGGCCGACAGCTACTCCCAGCGCCTGGACGACGGCACGTACGCCAACCTCTTCGACGCGAACTTCGCGATCGACTGCGCGGACAAGCCCGAGGACCAGACGTTCGGCCGCGACCAGGTCGCGCAGTTGGCCGCGGACTGGAACGCCCGCTACCCGCTGTTCGGCGCCGACTCCGCGGCCGCGCTGTACCTGTGCGGGGTCTGGGACGCGCCGCGCACGCCGCTGCCGGAGCGCGACGCCGAGGGCAGCGCGCCGATCGTCGTCCTCGGCACCAGCGGGGACCCGGTGACGCCGGTGCAGGGCGCCGTCGACCTGGCCGAGGACCTCACCGCGGGCGTGCTGGTCACCTGGCAGGGGCAGGGCCACACGGCCTACCCGAAGACCGATTGTGTGACAGCAGCGGTCAACGCCTACCTGATCGACCTCGCCGTCCCCCAGGATGGGCTGGTGTGCCCGGCCTGACGCCGGCTCGCTGACCTCGGCCCTGCCGGGCCGAACGACGAGAGGGCGTGGATGGCCTCCAGCAAGGACGCCGTGGTCCTGCAGGTCGACGGGCACGAGGTGCGCGTCTCCAGCCCGGAGAAGCCGTACTTCGCCGATCTGGGCATCCGCAAGATCGACGTCGTGAACTACTTCGTCAGCGTCGGCGAGGGCATCCTGTTCGCCCTGCGGGACCGGCCGACGACGCTGGAGCGGTGGCCCGGCGGGGTGTTCGAGGGCGCGCGGCTGTCCACGCGGATGGACAACTCGGGTGACGCCTTCTACCAGAAGCGGGTGCCCAAGAACGCCCCCGAGTGGGTGCCGACGGCGCACATCACCTTCCCCAGCGGCCGCACCGCCGACGAGATCGCGCCGGACTCGGTCGCGGTCGTCGCCTGGTGCGCGAACCTGGGGACGCTGACCTTCCACCCGTGGCCGGTCGGCAAGGACGACGTCGAGTCGCCCAACCAGATCCGCATCGACCTGGACCCGCAGCCGGGCACCGACTTCTCCGACGCCGTCTGGGTGGCCCCGCACGTGCGGGAGCTGCTCGCGGAGTTCGGGATGCAGGGCTGGCCGAAGACCTCCGGCGGCCGCGGCGTGCACATCTACGTGCCGATCCAGCCGCGGTGGACCTTCACCGACGTGCGCCGGGCGGTCATCGCCTTCGGCCGCGAGCTGGAGCGGCGCCTCCCCGACCGCGTGACGATGTCGTGGTGGAAGGAAGAGCGCGGCGAGAAGATCTTCATCGACTACAACCAGATGGCCCGGGACCGCACGATCGCCTCGGCGTACTCCATCCGGCCCAAGCCGCACGCCCCGGTGTCGGCGCCGCTGGACTGGGACGAGCTGCCCGACGTGCACCCGACGGACTTCACCGTGCTGACGATGCCGGAGCGGTTCGCCGCGGTCGGCGACAAGCACGCCGGCCTGGCCGACCACGCGTTCGGCATCGAGCCGCTGCTGGAGCTCGCCGACCGCCAGGCCGCCGACCAGGGGCTCGGGGACATGCCCTATCCCCCGGACTACCCGAAGATGCCGGGCGAGCCGATGCGGGTCCAGCCCAGCCGCGCCCGGAAGCCGGCGGCCGAGGAGGCCTGACCGCCGCTCGGCTCAGCCGGTCGCCGTCCCCGACCGGGCCAGGTGCAGCCAGGTGTCGACCACGGTGTCGGGGTTCAGCGAGATCGTCTCGATGCCCTGCTCCACCAGCCACGCGGCGAGGTCGGGGTGGTCGCTGGGGCCCTGACCGCAGATCCCCACGTACTTGCCCCGCTCGCGGCAGGCGCGGATGGCCATCTCCAGCACGGCGAGGACGGCGGGGTCGCGCTCGTCGAACCCGCCCGCGACCAGGCTGGAGTCCCGGTCCAGGCCCAACACCAGCTGGGTCATGTCGTTGGAGCCGATGGAGAACCCGTCGACGTGCTCGAGGAACTGCCCGGCCAGCAGCGCGTTGGACGGCAGCTCGCACATCATCACGACCGACAGGTCGTTCTCCCCGCGGCGCAGGCCGTGCCCGGCGAGCAGCGCGACGACGCCCTCGATCTCGGCGACGGTCCGCACGAACGGGATCATGATCTTGACGTTGGTCAGGCCCATCTCGTCGCGGACGTACCGCAGCGCCTCGCACTCCATCGCGAAGCAGTCGGCGAAGTCGGCCGACAGGTACCGGGAGGCGCCCCGGTAGCCGAGCATCGGGTTCTCCTCGTGCGGCTCGTACAGGTCGCCGCCGAGGAGGTTGGCGTACTCGTTGGACTTGAAGTCGCTCATCCGAACGATCACCGGCTCCGGAGCGAAGGCCGCGGCGATCATCGACACGCCCTCGGCGACGCGCTGCACGAAGAAGTCCCGCGCCGAGGGATAGGCGGCGATCCGCTCCCGGACCTGCGCCTGCAGCGGGGCGTCCAGGGTGTCGAGCTCCAGCAGCGCCCGCGGGTGGATGCCGATCTGCCGGTTGATGATGAACTCCAGCCGGGCCAGCCCGACGCCGGCGTTGGGGAGCCGGGAGAACGCGAACGCCTGGTCCGGCGTCCCCACGTTCATCATGATCTTGGTCGGGATCTCCGGCATCGACCCCAGGCCGGTCTCCTCGACCTCGAAGCCGACCTCCCCGGCGTACACCAGGCCGGTGTCGCCCTCCGCGCAGGAGACGGTGACCGGGTCGCCGTCGGACAGCAGCCGGGTCGCGTTCCCGGTGCCGACGACGGCGGGGATGCCCAGCTCGCGGGCGATGATCGCCGCGTGGCAGGTGCGCCCGCCGCGGTTGGTGACGATCGCCGACGCCCGCTTCATGATCGGTTCCCAGTCGGGATCGGTCATGTCCGCGACGAGCACGTCCCCGGCAACGAAGTCGCCCATCTCTTCGACGTCGCGCAGCACCCGGACCGCGCCGGCGCCGATCTTCTGCCCGATCGCCCGGCCCTCGACCAGCACCTCGCCACTGCCGGTGAGCCGGTAGCGGGCGGTCGTGGTCCCGGCGCGCGACTGCACCGTCTCCGGGCGCGCCTGCAGGATGCAGATCTGCCCGGTGAGCCCGTCCTTGCCCCACTCGATGTCCATCGGGCGGCCGTAGTGCTCCTCGATGAGCAGCGCCTGCCGGGCCAGCTCGGTGACCTCGTCGTCGGTCAGCGACAGCCGGCGCCGGTCGGCGGGGTCGACGTCGACGAACTCCGTCGTCCGCCCGACCTCCGCGTGCTCGGTGTAGACCATCTTGGTGGCCTTCTCCCCCACCCCGCGCTTGAGCACCGCCGGGCGGCCGGCCCGCAGCGCCGGCTTGTAGACGTAGAACTCGTCGGGGTTGACCGCGCCCTGCACCACGCCCTCGCCCAGGCCGTAGGCGGCGGTGACGAACACGGCGTCCCGGAAGCCGGACTCGGTGTCCATCGTGAACACGACACCGGAGGCGCCGACGTCCGAGCGGACCATCCGCTGCACGCCCGCCGACAGCGACACCGCTTCGTGGTCGAAGCCGTGGTGCACCCGGTAGGCGATCGCCCGGTCGTTGTACAGCGAGGCGAACACCTCGCGGATCGCGGTGAGGACGGCGTCGATGCCGCGCACGTTGAGGAATGTCTCCTGCTGCCCGGCGAACGAGGCGTCCGGCAGGTCCTCGGCCGTCGCGCTGGAGCGCACCGCGAACGACGCGTCCGCGTCCCCGCCGGCCAGCCGCTCGAACGCCGCCCGGATGTCGGCCTCCAGCGCCGGCGGGAACGGCTGCTCCACGACCTCGCGGCGGATCTCGGCACCGGCCGCCGCCAGCGCCCGCACGTCGTCGACGTCCAGCGCACGCAGCCGGTCGGCGATCCGCGCGGCCAACCCGGTGTCCCCCAGGAACCGCTGGTAGGCCGCCGCCGTCGTCGCGAACCCGTCGGGGACGCTGACCTCGGCACCGGCCAGGTTCGAGATCATCTCGCCCAGCGACGCGTTCTTGCCGCCGACCACCTCCAGGTCGCCCAGCCCGAGCTCGGCGAACCAGCGGACGTTGTCGCCCTCCCCCACCGGGCTGGCCTGGGCGGCGGACTGCGTGCTGCTCATGCGCGGGTCGTCCTTCCTCTGCGGGAGTCCTGGCCGGACCGGGCGCGCGGGCCGCGCCGCTGCCGGGCCAGGGTCTGGATCACCACGGTCGCGATCTCCTCGACCGAGGCGGCCGAGGTGTCCACCGTGGGCAGGTCGTGCGCGGCGTACATGGCGGCCGCCCGGCGCAGCTCGAAGCGGCACTGCTCCTCGGAGGCGTACCGCGAGTCCGGACGTCGCTCCTGCCGCACCCGGCTCAGCCGCGCGACCGTCGTCGTCAGCCCGAAGCACTTCTCCCGCAGGCCGGCCACCGGCGCGGGCAGGTCCGTCGTCTCCAGGTCCTCGTCGACCAGCGGGTAGTTGGCCACGAACAGGCCGTGCTGCAGCGCCAGGTACATCGCCGTCGGCGTCTTGCCGCAGCGTGAGGGCGCGAGCAGGACGACGTCGGCCCGGTCCAGGCCGCGGGTGCCCAGGCCGTCGTCGTGCTCGATCGCGAACTCGACCGCGGCCATCCGGTCGTTGTAGCGGCGCACGTCGCCGACCCCGTGCAGGCGGCGCGCCTCGTGCAGGCCGCGCGCGCCCAGCTGCTCCTCCACCCGCTGCATGTGCAGGCCGAAGAAGTCCACGATCGGGGCCCGGGTGCGCAGCAGCTCCTCGCGGACGTCGTCCACCGCGGCCGTGGAGAACACCAGCGGCGCCACCGGCCCGTCCATCGCCTCGTCCAGCTGCGCCACGACCTCGCGCGCCTGCTCGACCGTGGAGATGAACGGGATCGTGATCCGCTCGAAGTGCACGTCGGGGAACTGGATCAGCAGGGCGTTGCCCATCGTCTCGGCGCTGATCCCGGTGCTGTCGGACAGGAAGAACACCGGCACCACCGACGGGTCGGGCTCGGGCACGATCCCCATCAGCGCCCCGGGCGGTCGGCGGTCATCGCGCGATCATGCCGCGCCGGCCGGCCCGGCGCCTCCCCACCGCGCGCGCCGCGCCCGTCCCGCCGGCGGCCCGTGCCCGCCACCGGGGCCGGCACGGGCGCGGCCGGCCCCGGAGGGCCGCAGTGATGTGCGGCGGCGGCGCGTCCCGGTCGCGAGAACGCGCCCCGCCCGCACACCACCGGCCGCCGGACGGCCGCCGCCGAGGGGACCGGCTCAGCGGACGGTGAGCAGGACCTTGCCCTGCGCCCGGCGCTCGTCGAGCTCCAGCAGCGCCTGCGTCGCCTCGGCGAGCGGGTACTGCGCGCCGAGCACCGGGTCCAGCCGGCCCTCGCGCAGCAGCGGCAGCAGGTCGGCCCACTGCTCCTGCAGGTACTCCAGGCCCAGGCGGCTCCAGAACGCGCCCCAGCCGACCCCGACCACCGAGATGTTGTTCAGCAGCAGCCGGTTCACCCGGACCGTGGGGATCTCCCCGCCGGTGAACCCGATGACCAGCAGCCTCCCCTCGACGGCGAGGCTGCGCAGCGAGTCGGTGAACCGGTCCCCGCCGACCGGGTCGACGACGAGGTCCACCCCGCGGCCGCCGGTCAGCTCCTTCACCCGGTCGCGGAACCCGTCGGCCAGGACGACGTCCGCGGCGCCGGCGGCCCGGGCGGTGTCCGCCTTCTCCTCCGACGAGGTCACCGCGATCACCCGCGCGCCGCGGGCGGCGGCCAGCTGCACCGCCGCCGTCCCCACGCCGCCGGCCGCGCCGTGCACCAGGACGGTCTGCCCCTCGCGCAGCTCGCCGCGGCGGGTGAGCGCGAAGTGCACGGTCAGGTAGTTCATGGGCAGCGCCGCGCCCTGCGCGAACGACAGGTTGTCCGGCAGCGGGAACACCATCCGCGGGTCGGCCGCGACCGCCTCGGCGAGGCCGCCGGTCCCGCAGAACACCGCCACCCGGTCGCCGGCGCGGACGGCGGCGCCGTCGGGCGCGTAGCGGACGACGCCGGCCACCTCCGAGCCCGGGACGAACGGCAGCTCCGGCTTGATCTGGTACTGGCCGCGGCTCTGCAGCACCTCGGGGAAGGTCACGCCGGCCGCGTGCACGTCCACCACGACCTGGTCCCCTCCGGTCGCCGGCTCCTCGACCTCCACGGCGCGCAGCGCCTCGGGGCCGTCGAGGGTCTGGATCTGGACAGCGCGCACGGACACTCCTCGGCTCGTTTCCGGTGGTGCCCCGTGTCTACCCGAGACCCCGGCCTCCCGTCGCCGACACCTACGCTCCGCGGGCCGGGAGCGGGGACGTGAGGGGCGGCGCCCCGGAGCCGGCGCGACGTGACCGGAGTCACGGTCGCGGGTGCACGGGATCGGTGGTGGGCGTCGTCTTGCCTGGTGTGCGACGGGACTGGGACGGCGTGGACGAGGCGGAGCTGGTCCGCCGCACCGCCGACGGCGACCGTCGTGCCTTCGACGAGCTGTACCGCCGCACGTCCCCGTGGCTGGCCGTCCGCCTGCGCCGCCGGTGCGCCGACGAGGACGTCGTCGCCGACGTGCTGCAGGAGACCTACCTGGCGGTGTGGCGGGCGGCGGGCAGCTTCGCCGGGACGGTGACCTCGGGCAGCGCCGTCGGCTGGATCTGGACCATCGCGGCCAACCGGCTGGTGGACGGCTTCCGGCGGCGCGCCCGCCAGGACCGGCTGCCCACCGCCGCGGCGGCCGAGGCGACCGCGCCGGCCGCCGAGGACGAGGCGCTGGCCGGCGAGGTCGACGCCCGGCTCGAGCGGGCGCTGCTGGCCCTGCCCGCGGAGATGCGCCAGGTGCTGCGCGCCATGGTGCTCGACGGGCTCACCGCCCGGGAGACCGCGGTGCTGCTCGACGTGCCGGAGAACACCGTCAGGTCCCGTGCGCGGCGGGCCCGGATCGCCCTGCGGGAGGCGCTGTCATGACCATCCACCCCGACGCCGGCGTGCTCGCCGCCTACACGGACGGCGGCCCCCTCGACGAGGCCACGCTATGGGCGGTCGAGGTGCACCTGGAGACCTGCGCCCCGTGCCGGGCTCGGCTGGCCGCCGGCGCCGGCGACCCGACCCGCGGGCTGCTCGACCGGGTCGCCGCCGACCTCGACCGGGCGATCGCCGCCGGCCCGCTCCCCGCCCGGCGGGCCCGCCGCTGGACCGCCCCCCGGCGCCACTGGGCGGCCGCCGCGTTCCTGCCGTTCGTCGTCACGACCGTCGCCGTGCTGCTGTGCGCGACCGCCCTGGACCGCCTGTGGTCGGGCCTGCCCTCGCTGGTGCTGCTGCTCGCCCCGCTCGCCCCGCTGCCCGGCGTCGCGGCCGCGTGGAGCCGGCGCCTGGACCCGGCCGGCGAGCTCGTCTGCAGCACCCCCGCCGCCGGCCTGACGATGCTGCTGCGCCGCACCCTCGCGGTCCTGGCCGTGCTCGTCCCGGTCCTCGCCCTGCTCGGCGCGGGCAGCGGCACGTCGCTGGCCCTGCTCCTCCTGCCGAGCCTGGCGTTCACCGCGGGCACGCTCGCGCTGGGGACGCTGACCGGCGTTCCCCGCGCCGCCGCCGCCCTCGGCGCGCTCTGGGCCCTGGCCGTCGTCGCGCCCGCCCTCGTCGCCGGGGACCTGCCGCCGCTGCTGAGCCCGGGCACCGCCCTGCCGTGGGCGCTGACCGCGGTCGCGCTGGCCGGGGTCGTCCTCGCCCGCGCGGACGACTTCCGCCGGCTCGCCAGCCGTTCCTGACCCCCTCCCCCGACCAGTTCTCCCGAGAGAGGTCCGCCCATGCGCGAGATCAGTTCCGCCGAGACGGCCCCGACCACCTGGTTCTGGGCCGTGCAGGCCGAGGCACTGCAGGTGCGGGCCGGCTCCTCCCTGGCCGTCGACGGGCTCGACCTGACCCTGGCGCCCGGCGCGCACGCGCTGCTCGGCCCGAACGGGGCCGGCAAGAGCACCCTCATGCGCGCGCTGGCCACCGTGGTGCGCCCCGCGGGCGGCCGGCTGACTCTGCTCGGCTCGGCCGTCGACGGCCGGGCCGACCTGCGGGGCGTCCGCCGCGCGCTGGGGTACCTGCCGCAGCAGTTCGGCTTCTACCCCCGGTTCACCGTGCGCGAGTTCGTCGAGTACATGGCCTGGCTCAAGGAGGTGCCCCGCGCCGCGGTGCCCGACGCCGCGCAGCGGGCCATCGACCGGGTCGGGCTGACCGCCCGGGCGGACGCGCGGCTGAAGACCCTGTCGGGCGGCATGCTGCGGCGGGCCGGCATCGCCCAGGCGATCGTCAACGACCCGCAGCTGCTGCTGCTCGACGAGCCCACCGTGGGCCTGGACCCCGAGCAGCGCCTGGACTTCCGCGAGCTGCTGCGCGACCTGGGGACCGACAGCTGCGTGCTGGTCTCCACGCACCTGGTCGAGGACGTGGTCGCCGCCTGCGACGACGTCGTCCTGCTCGACGGGGGCCGGGTGGTGCACACCGGCAGCACGGACTCGCTGGCCGCCGCCGGCGGCGACGGGCACGCCGGGGACAGCCCGGCCGAGCGCGGCTACTCCGCCCTGCTGCGCCGGCACCGCGCGGGCGGTGCCCGGTGACCCGCGTGCTGCGCACCGAGCTGCGCCGCTCGGCCGCCCTCGGCGCCGGGCTGGTGGTCCTGCTGGCCGGGGCGGTGCTGCTGCACGCGGCGCCGGGACGCTGGTCGGGGGGCTGGATGCCGCTGGTCATGACGCAGCGGGAGTACCTGGTGCTGATGATCCCGCTGGCCCTGGCGGCCGGGGCCTGGCAGGGGCGCCGGGAGACCCGGACGGGCCTGGGTGAGCTGCTCGGCAGCACGCCCCGCCCGCCCCGGCAGCAGGTGCTGCCGGTGCTGGGCGCGCTCGGGGCGGCGGTCGCGGCCGGCTACCTGGTGGTCCTGGCCGTCACCGCCCCCTGGACCGCCGGCAGCACCGGGTACGTGCCGGCCGCGGCGTTCGCGGTCGCGGCCGTGGGGGCGCTCGCGGTGGTCGCGGCCGCCTGGCTGGGCCTCGCGGTGGGCCGGCTGTGGACGGCGAACGCCGCCGGGCCGGTGCTCGCCGTCGCGGGCCTGGGCTGGCTGATGGGCGTGCCGCTGCTGCTCGGGCACGACTGGTACGGCTCGGTGCTCTCGCCGATGGCGGGCATGAGCGTGTTCAGCGACTTCGACACCGTGCCCGGCCGGTTGAGCGCGGCCCAGGCCGGGTGGCTGGCCGCGGTCGCCGCCGCGGCGTTCCTGCTGCACGCGGCGCGCAGCCGGCGGGCGCGGGCGGCCGCGCTCCTGCCGCTGGCGGTCGCGGGAGCCGTGGCGGTGGTGCTGGCACCCGCCGGCGGGGACCTGCCCGGCGCGATCGACCCGGTCGCGCGGGAGCTCGTCTGCTCCGGCGACGCCCCCCGGGTGTGCGTCGCCCGGGCGCACGCCGGCCTGCTGCCCGAGGTGACGCCCCGGGCGCGGGAGGCGCTGGCCCTGCTCGCCGACCTGCCCGGGCCCCCGGTCGACGCGCGGGAGGACACGGCGGTCGTGTCCGACGCGGCGTACCGGCCCCGGCCCGACCCCGCCGGGACGGCGCTGTTCACCGTCGGGGTCGGCGCCCGCGGCGGCCTGGCGCACGCGGACACCTTCGTGGCGACGACCCTGGAGCGGGTCCTGCAGAACCGGGGGTCCTGCCCCGACGGGGTCGACGTCGTGACCACGAGCGCGGCGGCGTGGTGGCTGGCCGGCCAGGAGCCCGTGCGCGACCCGCTGGTGCGGGAGGACGGCGGCGACCACGAGCGCGTGCTCGCCCTGTGGACGGCCCTGCGGGAGCTGCCCCGGGACGAGGCGCTGGCCCGGGTGCGGGCGGTGCGCGAGCAGGCGCTGGCCTGCCGCGACGTCACCGGGCTGCTGACCCCGTGAACCGGGGACCGGTGCGGTACCTGCGGTGCCGCCGCGTGCCGGTGGCGCTGGCCGCCGCGGTCGCCGGCACCACGGTGATGTGGCTGCTCCCGGTCGTGGCGACCGGCGAGCCCGCGGGCCCGGTCGCCGTCGTCCTGACCGTGCTGCTGCTGACCACGATCCTGGCCGGCACGCTCGGGGGTCCCGACGACACGCTGGAGCGGACCGCGGCGCTGGCATGGGCGCCCCGCCGGGTGGCCCACCTGCTGGCGGGTCTCGCCGTCGTCGCCGGGCTGCCCGCGGCCACCCTGCTCACCGGCAGCGGGCTCGGGCCGGCCGGCCTGGTGCTGCGCGACGCGGCCGGCCTGGTCGGGCTCACCGCGCTCGCGGCGGTCCTGCTCGGCGCGGCGCGGGCCTGGTTCCTGCCGCTGGGCTGGACGCTCGCCGCGGTGGTGCACCCGCTGGGCGGGTCCGCGCTCGGCGAGGCGCTCACCTGGCAGGGGCAGCCACCGGGGAGCACCCCGGCGGCGCTGGTCGCGGCGGTCCTGGCCGTCAGCGGGGTCGCGGCGTACGCCCTGGCCGGCCCGGCGCTGCGCCCACCGGCCGAGGCCGCGCTGTGACGCCGCCGCCCCCGGTCACAGGGGCCGCTCGGCGCTGATCCCGAGGTCCGGGCCGCAGGTGCGGCCGGTCTCGACGTCCTGCGGCGTGAAGTAGCGGGTGGTCGCCGTGACGTCGTCGCCGAAGGCCTGCGGCGTGCCCGTCCCCGACGTCGCCACCCCGGTGCGGGAGGAGTCGATCTGGAAGCGCACGACGCGGGTGAACTGGCAGTTCGGGGCCACCGACTCGATCGAGAAGGCGATGGGCGGCCGCTCCGAGCCCGGGCCCAGCTCGGTCAGCCCGCCGGCGCCGGTCGAGCCCTCCACCAGGTCGATCTGCCCGTCCTGCTGGATCTCGTCCGGGTCGTTCTGCCGGTGCGTGTGCCCGGCGTTGGTCTGGCGGATCCGGCCCGGCAGGAGCTCGCGCAGCGCCTCGGCCTGGATCGGCTCGTGCGCGGCGAAGACGTCGAAGGTCAGGTCGGGGTCGGACTCGACGACGTCGGCCAGCGCCTCCTCCACCGCGCCCCGCTGCAGCGGGTCGGTGACCGCCGGGTCGTCGGCGCCGTAGGCCCCCGGCCCGCCGTACACCCGCGGGTCGGGCAGCCCGGCGACGGTCAGCCCGAACGCCTCCACGTAGCCGGCGCGCACCCGGTAGCCGTCCGCCGTCGCCTGCTTGCTGCCCAGCACGGTGACCCCGGGGACGGTCCGCATCGTCGCCTCGGTGGAGGGCGAGTCGTGGTTGCCCGCCAGCCACAGCATCGGCGTCTGCGCCGCCACGGCGGTGACCGCCGCGACGTAGCTGTCGGTGAGCTCGATCGTGGTGCCGAACAGCGACTCGTCGCCGGTGTTGACGATGAGGTCGACGTCGTAGCTGGACGCGTAGAACTGCACCAGCGGGTAGTTCGCCGCCAGGTGCATGTCGGAGACGTACATGATCCGCAGCGCCGTCTCGGGGGCGTCCTCGTCGATCTCGTCCTGCAGCGCGGCCTGGATCCCCAGCACCGAGCCCAGCACGTCGAACACCTTGTTGTTCTGCTCGTAGTACCGCGACAGCTGGTCGGGGAACAGCTGGGCGGCGGCCAGGGTGCCGGTGAGCCGGGACTGCCGCGCCCAGTCCGGGTCGTAGGTCGCCCACCCGTAGCCGGCGACGAGCACGGCGACGCCCAGCGCGCCGCCGAGCTGCACCAGCGTCGAGCGCGCCTCGTGCGGCCGGCGCGCGGCCCCGCGCAGGTAGCGCACCGCCATCCCGATCGCCGCCGCGAGGGCCACCCCCAGCAGCATCCCCAGCACGGCCTCGGCGGCGAGCCAGGTGGCGATCCGCGGTGCCAGCTCGGTGACGTCGGCGCGCAGCCGCTCGACCGTCGCGGCACGGTCCCCGCCGGTCGCGCCCACCAGCTGGAGGAGGTCCACGTCGCGCGGGGTGACGGTGACCCCGACGGGCAGGCCCGTGACGTAGGGGAACTCCCAGCTGCCGAGCGTGGTCTCGGCCGTCAGCCCGGGCTGGGCGAACAGGTTGCCGCGGACGGTGAGCGGGACGTCCTGGACCGTGGCGCGGTAGGGCAGCAGCTGCAGCACCGCGGCCGCGCCGGCGATCCCCATGCCCACGCGCAGCACCAGCCGCGCCAGGAACGCCGGGAGGGCCCGCAGCACGCGGAGCGCCCGGGCGCGCCGGCCCCCGCTCCGGGCCGGCTCCTCCACCGCGCCCGCACCGGACTCCTCGACGTCCACCGGGCGTCCCTCCGCTCTGCCGACTCCCGTCCTGCATGCCCCGCCCGTCCCGGGGCCACCCGCGCGGCGTCACCCGCGGACGGGACGCCGTCCAGCATCCCCGACGTCCATCCGGTGGCGGCGCGCCACGGGGCGCGGCGTCAGGCGACGAGGGCGGCGGCCCGGGCACCCAGCCGGTGGGCGTGCACGGCGGCGGCCGCGTCGCCGGCGACGGACGCCACGACCGGCACCACGTCGGCCCCGATGCCAGAGACGGGCGGGGCCGTCGCGACCGGGACCGTCAGCGCCCCGACCGGCATGTCGATCTCGTCGATGCGGGCCGCGAGGTCGGCGTCGGCCAGGTCGTCGACGTCGACCAGCGGCAGGGCGGCGGTGGCGGTGGCGGTGGCGGTGGCGGTGGCGGTGGCGGTCATGACGGTGCTCCTCGCGTGTCCGTGGCCGGTTCCTCCGGCACGGACGACCCTCCGGCGCCCGCCGCAGGGCGCCCGCGCGGATCCCGCACGATCGGCGCAAGAACGGCGCGCCGCACTCCCCTGCCCACGCGGTCGCCCAGCGGCTATGGTCAGCGACGTCGGGAAGGCCCTGCGATATGGCAGGACCCCGATGCACCACCGCAGCTAGGAGCGAGCAATGCCCGAAGGAACAGTGAAGTGGTTCAACGCTGAGAAGGGGTTCGGCTTCGCCACCCCCGACGGTGGCGGACCGGATGTGTTCGTCCACTACTCGGCCATCCAGACCAGCGGGTACCGCTCGCTCGACGAGGGCCAGCGGATCTCGTTCGACATCGAGCAGGGCCAGAAGGGCCCGCAGGCGGCGAACGTCAACCCGCTCTGATCCTCCCCGATCAGTCCGCAGCGCCCCCGTCCGGCATCGCCGGGCGGGGGCGCTGTGCTGTGCGGGGACGGTGTGCCGGGCCGCGGTGCCCGGCGGTCAGCGCGCCCGCGGCACGTACCCGCCGACCAGCGCCTGCATGAGCAGGGCGCCCGCGTCGTCGCCCACCGCGGCCGCCGCGTCCGCCATCGCCCGCCAGCGCTGCCGCTCGACGTCGGTCGGCGCCTGCTCCGCGCGCGTGGCCAGCTGCTCCCGCAGCCGCTCCCACTCCCCCTGCGGGGTCGGCCAGAGCCCCGCCAGCCGCCGGGCCTCCCCCGAGATGCCGGTGATCCGCACGATGTCGCCCGCGTGGTTGGTCAGCGGCTCGATGTAGCCGGCGTCGGCCAGCGCCCGCGCCGCCGCGACCACCTCCGCCTTGGGCAGCCCGCTGGCCGGCACGACCGAGCCGAGCAGGTAGGGCGCGCCCCCGTGCCGCGGCTCGTCGACCAGCCGCGCGATCGCCCGCAGCACCGGCAGGTCGCGGGTGAACCAGACGTCGGGCAGCGGCGCGTCGGGAGCGGTCATGCGGAGGAGTCTCCCCCGATGCGCGGTCCGGCCCGCTCCAGGGCTCGCGTGGCGGGGGGAGGACTGGGCCTCCCGCTCCCCCGCCCGCGGCGCCGCCCCGCCCCGGTGCCGGGCGAGGGCGGCGACCGGTCGGTCAGGGCCGGGGCACGGTGAGCTCCGGCCGCAGCGCCAGGACGACGCCCAGCACGGCGTAGCCGACGAGCAGGTGGCCGGCGGCGACGTAGGGGGCGACGTCGGGCAGCGCACCGGAGACCGGGATGCACACCGGGGCCCAGCTCTCCGCGCCCAGCGGCCAGAACCGGGCGGCGCCGCGCCAGCGCCCGGCGACCGCGATGCGGATGCCGATGGCGAACATGCCGAGCATCGACAGCGGCCAGCAGGCGTCGAGGGCGAGCGCCGCGGGGTGGTCGTCCCAGGCGGGGACGACGATCGTCTGCAGCGACGACAGGATCGCCAGGCCCAGCAGCACGTGCTCGGCGTGCAGGAAGCCCCGGGCCAGGCGGCCGGTCCCGGTCGCGCCGGTGCGCCGCTGCACCGCCACCAGGGCGACGAGGCCGACCTGGAACAGCAGCCCGGAGATGCCGTAGACCACCAGTCCGGCGCCCTCGGTGTCGCCGAGGCCGAACGCCAGGATGCACACCGCCCAGGCGGCGGAGCCGGTGGTCACGGCGATCCCGGCGCCGCGGACCGCTCCGGGCGGCAGCGGCCGCGGCGGTGCGCCGTCCGGCGCGGGGACGTCGGTGCGGGCGGGGACGGGGGTGGTGCCGAGCGTCATCGGGGTCCTCCGGTTCGGGCGCCGGCGCCTGCTGCCCCGGCCTGTCCCCACCGTCGGCGGGCGGCGTCCCGGGCTCCCAGGGCCGGGCGCCCCCGATCGGGTCACGGTCACCGTCCCGGGCGACCCGGGACAGCTGCCTCGTGCCGGGCGGGACGCCGGTCGGGCACGATCCCCCGGTGACCGCCGCCCCCGACGTCGCACCCCCGGTCGCCGCCGCGCCGGCAGCCGCCCACCCGCCGGCGCCCGGCCCCGCGGACCGCCGCCGGGCGGCGCGGGTCGCCGCGTGGACGGTGGCCGTCACCAGCGCGGGGTCCACGGTCGGTGCGGCACTGCTGGACCTGCTGACCCCGGCCGCGGTGCGGGCCGAGGCGGGAGCCACCCCCGGCTGGTTCATCGGGCTGCCCGGGCTGCTGCTGGCGGTCCCCTCGGCGCTCGTGCTGGCCCGGCTCCCCCGCCACCCGGTGGCGTGGGTGCTCGCCGGCAACGCCGTCATCTGGGGCCTCGACGGGCTGGCCCAGTCGTGGCTGGTGTTCGCGCTGCGCGGGGACGAGGTCCTGCCCGGCGCGACCGCCGCCTTCTGGTTCGTCTCCCGCTTCGGCGCCTGGCTGCTGCTCGGCCTGCCGCTGCTGCTGTCGGTCTACCCCGACGGGCGGCTGCCCGGCGGCCGGTGGCGGCCGGTCGCCGTCCTGAGCCTGGCGGCGTCCTCGATGCTGCCGCTGCTGCTGATGGTCGCCCCCGCCGACGTCCTGGACGCCGGCGCCGGGTCGACGACGCCGGCCTTCTACGACCGCATCGACCTGGACCCGACCAGCCTCCCGCTGCCCGCCTGGTTCGTGCTGCCGCTGCGCGCGGTGGCCTTCCCCGCGGCGGTGCTGGCCATCGCGGTGCCGCTGGCGGCGATCGTCGCCCGCTACCGCCGCGCGTCCGGCGACCGCCGGCAGCAGATCCGCTGGCTGCTGTGGGCCGGCGTCGTCGACGGGCTGGTCATGCTGGCCACCCTGCTCGTCCCCGGCGACCTCACCTCGGTCGCCCTCGGCACCGCGGTCGGGCTGACCGGGGCCGCGGTCGCGATCGGCCTGCTCCGGCCGCGCCTGGTCGACATCGACCGGCTGCTGGGCGGCACGCTGGTCTACGGCGGGCTGGCCGTCGCCGTCGTGCTCATCGACCTGGCCGTGATCGCCGCCGCCGGGGCCCTGCTGGGGGACCGGATCGGTGACCGCGACGCGACGCTGCTGGCCCTGCTCGTCGTCACCGGGCTGTACGTGCCGCTGCGCGCGCAGACCTGGCGCCTGGTGCGCCGCTGGGTGCTCGGCGAGCGGGAGGACCCCTACCGCGTCGTCGCCGGCCTCGCCGAGCAGCTGGAGCGGTCGGAGGACCTCGAGGAGCAGCTGCGGGCGGTGACCGCGGCCGTCGCCGAGGCCTTCCGCGCGCCCTACGTCGGCGTCGAGGTCGAGTCCTGCCCCGGCCACCGCCTGCTCGCCGAGTCCGGGCGGCGCCCCGCGCAGGTGCAGCGGCTGCCGATCAGCTACCGGGGCGAGGAGATCGGCCGGCTGCTCGTCCCCCGCGACGGCGTCCGCGCGCAGCTGATGTCCCGGGACGAGCGGCTGCTCGCCGACGTCGTCCGGCAGGCCGCCGCCGCGGCCCGCGCCAACGCGCTGGCCGGCCAGCTGCAGGCCAGCCGCGAGCAGATGGTCGCCGCCCGCGAGGAGGAGCGGCGGCGGCTGCGCCGCGACCTGCACGACGGACTCGGCCCGGCGCTGGGCGCGGTCGTGCTGCGCATCGACACCGCCCGCAACCTGGCCCGCACCCGCCCCGACGACGCCGACACGGTGCTGCGGCAGGCCCGCGACGAGGTGGCCGGGGCGCTGGCCGACGTCCGGCGGCTGGTGCACGACCTGCGCCCGCCCGCGCTGGACGACCTCGGGCTGGCCGGCGCCGTGCGCCAGCAGGCCGAGCGGCTGCTGCCGGCCGGGGTGAGCGCCTCGGTGACCGCCGGCCCCGGCGTCGAGCGGCTGCCGGCCGCCGTCGAGGTGGCCGCCTACCGGATCGCCTCCGAGGCGCTGGCCAACGTCGCCCGCCACGCCCGCGCGACGGCCGTGCGGGTGTCGCTGACGCTGGAGCACGACGACACCCGGCTCGTGGTGAGCGTCGCCGACGACGGCGTGGGGATCGCCCCGACCGCCCCCGCCGGGGTGGGGCTGGTCTCCCTGCGCGAGCGGGCCGCGGAGCTGGGCGGGCGGAGTTCGGTGTCGTGCCCGGCCGGGGGCGGCACGGTCGTGCGGGCGGAGCTGCCCGTCGAGGGAGGAGGACGAGGGTGAGCGAGCCCGAGGAGCCGCTGCGGGTGCTGGTGGTCGACGACCACCCGGTCTACCGCGACGGGTTGGCGATGCTGCTGGGCTCGGTCCCCGGGCTGGCGGTCGTCGGCACCGCCGCCGACGGAGCGAGCGCGGTCGCGCTGGCGCTGGACGAGCAGCCCGACGTCGTCGTCATGGACGTGCAGATGCCGGTGCTCGACGGGATCGAGGCGACCCGGCGGATCACCGCCGAGAGCCCGTCGGTGGGCGTCGTGGTGCTCACCATGAGCGAGGACGACGGCACGGTCTTCGCCGCCGTCCGCGCCGGTGCCCGCGGCTACCTGCTCAAGGGCGCCGACCAGGAGGAGGTGGTGCGGGCGATCACCACCGTCGCCGCCGGCGGCGCCGTCTTCGGCGCGGCGCTGGCCCGGCGGATCGCCGAGTTCTTCGCCGCCCGCCCCGGCGGCCCGGACGCCGCCTTCCCGCAGCTGACCGCGCGCGAGCGGGAGGTGCTCGACCTGGTGGCCGCCGGTCGGTCCAACGCCCAGATCGCCGCGGCGCTGTACCTGTCGCCCAAGACGGTGCGCAACAACGTGTCCAACGTGCTGACGAAGCTGCAGGTGACCGACCGGGCGCAGGCGATCGTGGCGGCCCGGGAGGCGGGGCTGGGGCGGTGACCGCGCGGCCCCTGCCGGTGGCGCGATCGTCGTAGCGTGGGCGCATGACGACGTCCGCGCAGCAGCCGCCGAAGGTGACCAGGAGCGACGCCGAGTGGCGCGCGCAGCTCTCCCCCGAGGAGTACGCGGTGCTGCGCCAGGCCGGCACCGAGCGTGCCTGGACCGGGGAGTACGTCGACACCAAGACCGCCGGCGTCTACACCTGCCGCGCGTGCGGGGCCGACCTGTTCACCTCGGAGACCAAGTTCGACAGCCACTGCGGCTGGCCCTCGTTCTACGAGCCGAAGGCCGCCGACAACGTGGTCCTCCGGGAGGACCGCAGCCACGGGATGCTGCGCACCGAGGTCCTCTGCGGCACCTGCCACAGCCACCTGGGGCACGTGTTCGACGACGCCCCGCAGACCCCGACCGGGGACCGCTACTGCATCAACTCGGTCAGCATCCGGCTGCAGCCCGCGCAGAGCTGACCCGCGACGCGCCCGCCGCGTCCCCCGGGGGCGCGGCGGGCGGTCCTACGGTGGCGCGATGCTCCCCGAGGACGACGACGAGCCGCTGGTGGTGAAGAGCGACGACGAGTGGCGGACGCAGCTGAGCGCCCGCGAGTTCGCCGTCCTCCGTCGCGGCGGCACCGAACGGCCGTGGTCGGGCGACTACGTGGACACCAAGGTCGGCGGGGCCTACGTGTGCCGCGGCTGCGGGCAGGAGGTCTTCCGGTCCCGCACCAAGGTCGAGTCGACGTCGGGCTGGGCGTCGTTCTACGCCCCCAGCAGCGCCGCCCACGTGCAGCTGCGGCCGGACCTGACCGGCAGGCACCCGCGGATCGCCGTGCGCTGCTCGGCCTGCCACGGGCACCTGGGCCACGTCTACACCGGCGAGCCCACCCCCACCGGCGACCGGTACAGCATCAACTCGGCCGCGGTCCGCTTCCTGCCGGGCTGACCCCGGGCCGCCAGGCGGCCCGGGTCCGCCCTAGGCCAGGTCGGCGACCAGCTCGGCGACCGGCTTGCGGACGCCGGTGTAGAACGGCACCTCCTCGCGCACGTGCCGCCGGGCGCGGCTGGCACGCAGGTCGCGCATGAGGTCGACGATGCGGTGCAGCTCGTCGCACTCGAAGGCGAGCATCCACTCGTAGTCGCCGAGCGCGAACGAGGCCACGGTGTTGGCGCGCACGTCCGGGTACGGGCGGGCCTGCATGCCGTGCTCCTTGAGCATGTCCCGCCGCTCCTCGTCGGGCAGCAGGTACCACTCGTAGGACCGCACGAACGGGTAGACGCAGACGAACCGGCGGGGCTCCTCGTCGGCGAGGAACGCCGGGATGTGGCTGCGGTTGAACTCCGCCGGCCGGTGCAGCGCGAACTGCGACCACACGGGCTCGAGGTGGCGGCCCAGCGCGGTGCGGCGCAGCCGGGTGTAGGCCTCCTGCAGGGCCTCGGCGGACTCCGCGTGCCACCACACCATCAGGTCGGCGTCGGCGCGGAAGCCGGCCACGTCGTAGGTGCCGCGGACGACGACGTCCTTGCCGGCCAGCTCGTCGAACAGCCCCTGCAGCTCGTCGGTCATCGCGGGCCGCTGGTCGTCGGCGAGCGGGCGGGTGAGCCGGAAGACCGACCACATCGTGTAGCGGATCTGGGCGTTGAGCTCGTTGGCCCGCTTGCCGATGCTCTTCTGCTCGGTCTGCTCGCTCATGTCCCCCATTGTCTCCCGCTCCGCCCGGCCGCCCGCCGGGGGTCCGGGGACGGCGGCGGGGCGGGCGGGCGGCCCGGCGGTCACCGGGTCAGGAGGCCGGCGCGGACGTCCGCGACGGGCGGCCGGCGCGGTCGCGGTGTGCGTCGCGGCAGGCGTCGCAGGCGGCCATCCAGACCCGGTGTCGCAGACACCGGAGCGGGCGGCCCGCGGAGGAGACGGCGGTGTGGACGGGAGCGTGCTGTTCGTGCTGGGTGCTCACGCCTGGACAACAGCGCCGTCCCCCCGGGGATGCCCGCGCCGGCCGTGGTGGCGGCCACGCCCGCTCAGGTGGGTCCGGCCGGCGCCAGCTCCGCCTCGACCTCGATCCGGACCTCCCGGCCGATCACGAGCCGCGGGACGCGGATGCCGACCGTGCGGCGGTCCAGCGTCGCTGTGGCCCGCACCAGCAGCCGGCCGCTCGACGGCTCGGGGACCGCCCGCACGGCCAGCGGCGCGGAGGTGCCGCGCAGCGCGAGCAGGCCGTCGGCGGTCCAGGCGCCGTCCTCGTCGCGGGTGAAGCGGTCGGCCGACCAGGTCATCGCCGGGCAGCGGTCGGCGTCGAGCAGGTGCGGCTTGCGCAGGTCGGCGTCGCGCCGCGCGACACCGGTGTCGACGGTGCGCAGGTCCAGCTCGGCGCGCGCCGACCGCGGGGCCCCGGAGGCGTCGACCCGGACCTCGCCGCGGACCAGGGCGATGGTGCCGGTGACCGTCCCGGTGAGGCCGCGGACGGCGAAGGCGGCGCGGGTGCGGCAGTCGGCGGCGACCCAGGTGCCGGCCGCGACGTCCGAGGCGCGCAGGCCGGCGGTCACGGTGCCACCGCCGTCGGCAGGTCGGCCGACACCACGCGCGCGAGGTCGACCCGGTCGGCGCCGGGCAGCAGCGCCGGGTCCTCGTCGGGCAGCAGCGGCGTGGTGGCGATGGTGCGCTGCACGGCCTGGTGCGTCTCGCGCCCGGTGGCCGTGCCCACGACGACGACGCGGTCGTCGTCGCTGCGCAGGGCCAGCACCTCGACGATGCCCTCGATGTCGCGGACGGCGGGCCAGATGCGGTCGCGCCCGCCGTGCTCGGCGGCGTCGGCCCGCGCCGGGTCGCCGTCGCGGTTGAGCCAGGTCAGCTGCGCGAACATCGGGCGGCGGCCGGCGGACCGGCCACGGAAGACGTCGGAGACGCGGTACACCCGCCCGCCGGCGGTGGCGGCGGTGGTCGCGTCCGGCCAGAGCGCGACGGTCGTCGTCCCGCCGTCCGCGGTGTCGAGGACGAGCGTGCCGGCGGCGCCGGACGGCGCGGGACCGGTGTGGATGGTGGCGTACACGGGATCTCCCCTCCTGTGCGGGCCGGCCGTCCCGGCCCCGTCGCCGGCAACGATCCGGCCGCGGCCGGGACCGGACATCCGTGGAACCACCGGACCGCGGTACGCAGACGGCCGCGCAGACCGGTACCGCGCCGCCCGCGGCGCGCGGATACTCCGCGGCGTGGGCACCGGGACGGCGGCCCCCGACGGCGGGCCCTTCGTCGGCCGGGACGCCGAGCTGGCCGAGCTGGCGGCGCGGGTCTCGGCGGCCGCCGCGGGCGCCGGTGGCCTGCTCCTGCTGTCCGGGCCGGCGGGAATCGGCAAGACACGGACGGTCGAGGAGGCGCTGCCCCCCGGGCGGGCGGCCGTGCCGGTGGTGTGGGGCCGCTGCGTCGACGACCCCGGCGCGCCGCCGCTGTGGCCGTGGCGGCGGGTCGTGCGCGCCCTGCCCGCCGTGGCGGCGGCGGTCACCGGTGCCCTGGCCGAGGTCGACCGCGCCGGAGGGGGTGCCGACCCGGACGCCGCCCGCTTCCGGCTCACCACCACCGTGACCGACGCCCTGCTCGACTGCGCCGCCGACGGGAGCGGGCTGGTCGTCGTCCTGGAGGACCTGCACTGGGCCGACGAGAGCTCCCTGCGGCTGCTGCGCCACCTGGCCGGCGAGCTGCCGCGCTCGCGCCTGCTGGTCGTGGGCACCGTGCGCGACCCCGACGGCGCCCGCACCGGCCGGGCGCTCGACGCCGCGCTCCCCGGGCTGCTGCGGGAGCCCGGCGTCCGGTCCCTGCGGCTGCGGCCGCTGACCGAGGACGACGTCCGCACCTACCTCCGCGCTGCCACCCCTCAGCTGGTCCGGGCGGTGCACCGGCGCAGCGGCGGCGTCCCGCTGTACCTGCGCGCGGTGGCCCGCTCCCCCGACCCGGGGGCCGGCGCCGACGGGCAGGCGGAGCTGCGCGCCCTCGTCCGCACGACGCTCACCGCGCTGCCCCCGGCCGCCCTGGACCTGCTCGACGCCGCGGCGGTGCTCGGGGAGGAGGTCGACGCCGCGCGGCTGACGGCGGTCACCGGGCGCCCGATCGGCGAGGTGGCCACCGGGCTGGACGCCGCCGTCCGCGGCGGGATGCTCGCCGCGGTGCCCGACGCACCGGGTCGCCGGCGCTTCGCCCACGCCGCCGTCCGCGACGCCGTCTACGCCGACCTGGCGCCCAGCGTGCGGGAGGAGCTGCACCGGCGGGCCGCGGAGGCGCTCGGGCGGCTGGCCGGGCAGGACGACGCCGACGACGCGCTGGCGGGTCTGGTCGCCGGCCACTGGCTGCGGGCCGCCGCGGGCCCGGAGACCCTGCGCCGGGCGGCCGCCTGGGCGCAGCGGGCCGCCGCGACCGCCACCCGGCTGCTCGCCTTCGACGAGGCCGCCCGGCTGCTCGCGACCGCGC
Organism: Blastococcus sp. SYSU D00695; assembly: GCF_054050555.1. Classification (NCBI taxonomy): domain Bacteria; kingdom Bacillati; phylum Actinomycetota; class Actinomycetes; order Geodermatophilales; family Geodermatophilaceae; genus Blastococcus; species Blastococcus sp. SYSU D00695. Next base: position 118,420 of record NZ_JBJGZP010000005.1, read on the forward strand.
TGGACGCCGCCCGGCGCGCGGGCGCCGACCGGGCCGAGCGCGCCGTCCTGCTCGTCGACCTGGCGACCGCCGAGTTCCGCGCCGGCCGCTTCGACGCGGCGCTGGAGCACGCCGTCGCCGGCGCCGACGCCGCCGGCGGGGACCCGGGTCTGCTGGCCGCCGCCGCGCTCACCGTGCACGACGTCAGCGCCCCGGGGTTCGTGCCGGCGCTGGTGCGCCTCTGCGAGCGCGCGCTCGCCGCCGTGGACGGCGCCCGCTCCCCCGCCCTACGGTCCCGCCTGCTCTCGCAGCTGGCGTCGGTGCAGGCCGACGCCGGCCGGATGGCCGTGGCCGCCGGCAACGCCGCGGCGGCCCTCGACCTCGCCCGCGCCTGCGGGGACTCCGAGGCGGTCCTGGACGCGGTGCGGGCCCGGACGAAGGCCAGCCCCACCGCCCTCGCCGTCACCGAGCGGCTGGACCTGGGCCGGCTGGCCATCGAGCACGCGGCCGGCACCGGCCAGCCGCTGGCCGAGCTGTGGGGCGCGAAGTGGCGGATCGACGCGGGGTTGGAGACCGGCGACATGGACGTCGTCCGCGACGAGCTGGACCGGGTCTCGGCGCTGGCCGCGAGCACCCGGCTGCCCCTGGTCCGCTGGCACGACCGGCGGCTGCGCGCCTCCCTCGCGGCCCTGCTCGGCCGGTTCGACGAGGCGCTGGCGCTCAACGAGGAGGCCCGCGCGATCGGGAGCGGCGAGCTGGCCGGCGACCTGTCGACCGTCGGGCTGTCCGACGCCTTCGCGCTGCAGCACGCGCTGGTCACCGGCCGGGACCTCGCGTGGGACGACGAGGTACTGGCGACGCTGGACCGGGCCGGGGACGTGCCGGTGGTGCTGGTCAGCCGCGCGCTGGTGGACCTGCTGCGCGGCCGGCGGGAGGAGGCCACCGCCCGGTACGCAGCGCTGCGCGACCGGCTGTCCGACCCGGACTTCGTCGCCTCCGGCGGTGTCCCGCTGAACCTGGTGCCGCTGGTCGAGGAGTTCGGAGATGTCGCGGCCGCCGAGGTCCTGCACGCCCAGCTGTCCCGGCAGCCGTACGCCGCCGGTGGGGCCGGCGTCTACTGCCAGGGCTCCTACGCCTCGCTGGTGGCGCGGCTCGCGGTGGTGCGCGGCCGCCTCGACGAGGCGGTGCGCTGGTTCGAGGAGGCGCTGGCCGTCGACACCGGGACCGGGGCCCGGCCGGCGACCGTGCACGACCGGGTCGGGCTCGCCGGGGCGCTGCTGGAACGCGCCGCCCCCGGGGACGTCGTGCGGGCCGGGGAGCTTGCCCGGGCGGCCGCCGGCGAGGCGCGGCGGCTGGGGATGCCGGGGCCGGAGCGGCAGGCGGGCGCCCTCGCCGAGCGGGTGGCCCGGGCCGCGCGGGCGGCGGACCCGCTCACGGCACGGGAGCGGGAGATCGCCCTCCTGGTGGCGCGGGCCTGGACGAACCGCCGGATCGCCGAGGAGCTGGTGGTCTCCGAGCGCACGGTGGAGAGCCACGTGCGCAGCGTCCTGGCCAAGCTGGGCGCGGCCAACCGCACCGAGCTGGCCACCCTGATCGGCCGCTCGTAGACCCTTCGTTCCGCGGACGGGGCGGCCCCTGGGACACCGCGCGCCGGGACGGTGTGCGCTGATGCGCACTTCCTGGCCCGGAACGTGCGCGTCAGCGCACACCGTCGCCGCAGCCGGACGACGGCGGGACCGCCCTAGACCAGCAGCTGCTCGACGGCCCGCTCGGCGTCCCGGATGCACGCCGGGACGCCGACGCCGTCGTAGGCGGCACCGGCGACCGCGAGCCCCGGCACCTGGTCGACCGCCGACCGGACGGCGGCCACCCGCGCGCGGTGACCGACCAGGTACTGCGGCAGCCCGCCACCCCAGCGGACGACGCGGGTGGCGACGGGCTCCGGCCGCGACAGCTGCAGCAGGTCGGCGACGTCGGCGACGACCGCGGCGGCGAGGTCGTCGTCGTCGCGCTGGAGCTCCTCCTCGGCGCGGAACCGGCCGACCGACGACCGGACGAGCAGGTGCCCGCCGGCCCCCGGCGCGAGGTGCGGCCACTTGGCCGAGGACACCGTGACGCCCTTGACCAGCCGGCCGGTCACCGGCGGCACGAGCAGCCCCGAGCCCGCGGCGACCTCCTGCGCGGGGAAGGCCATCGCGACGACCGCCATCGACGCGTACGGGATCCCCTCCAGCGGCGCGACCGCGCCGGGCGCCACCCCGGCCAGCAGGCGGGCGGCCTTCGGCGCGGGAGCGGTGACCAGGACGGCGTCCGCGGTCAGCGTCTCCGGCGCCGCGGCCGGGCCGACCGCGAGCTCGAAGCCGCCGGCGGTGCGGGACAGCCGGTGGGCGGGCGTGTGCAGCCGGACGTCGGCGCGCGACGCCGCCACCAGCGCCGCGGGCAGCGACCCGATGCCCCCGCGCACGGTGACGAAGACCGGGGCGTCGACGTCGAACCGGCTGCGGGCCCCGGCGTCGCGGGCGGCCGCGGCGGCATCGAGCACCGAACCCGCGGCCGGCAGGTGCGCGGCCAGCTGCGGCATCGTCGCGGCCAGGGACAGCTCGTCGGCGCGGCCGGCGTAGACGCCACCGAGCAGCGGCTCGACCAGCCGGTCCACGACCTCGTCGCCCAGCCGCTCGCGCAGCAGCGCGCCGACGGCGACGTCCCCCTCCAGCCGCAGCGGCGGCAGGTCCGCCTCGGCCGCCACGCGGGCCACCCCGGCGGGCGTCAGGACGCCGTCCAGTCCGTCGGCCGAGGCCGGGACGCCGAGCACCGTGCCCGCCGGCAGCGGGAACCGGCCGTCGGGCAGGACGACGGCGGCCTGGGTGGTGGCCGGCGCGACCAGCTCGCCGGCCAGCCCGAGCCGCTCGACCAGCCGCACCGCCTCGGGCACCCGGGCGAGCATCGCCTCGGGCCCGGTGTCGTACCAGTGCCCGGCCAGTTCGACCCGGTCCAGCTTGCCGCCGACCCGCCCGCCGGCCTCCAGGACGACGATCTCGTCGTCGGGCCGCCGGCGGCGCCACTCGAAGGCCGCCGCCAGCCCCGCGATACCGGCCCCGACGACGACGAGGCGGCGCGGCCGCCCGCTCATCGCGCGGTGAGCTCGTGCACCAGCTCCACCACGCGGGTGAGGGCGTCGGGGTCGGTGTCGGGCAGCACGCCGTGGCCGAGGTTGAACACGTGCCCGCGGGCGGCGCGGCCCTGCTCGACCACGCGGCGCACCTCGCGCTCGACCACGTCGGGGCCGGCCAGCAGCACCGCCGGGTCCAGGTTGCCCTGCACCGAGCGCGCCGGGCCGATCCGGCGGACCGCCTCGTCCAGCGGCACCCGCCAGTCCACGCCGACCACGTCGGCGCCGGCGTCACCGATGAGCGGCAGCAGCTCGCCGGTGCCCACCCCGAAGTGGATCCGCGGCACGTCCCGGTCGCCCAGCCCGTCGAAGGCCGCCCGCGAGTGCGGCAGCACCCGCTCCGCGTAGTCGGCCGCCGAGAGCACGCCGGCCCAGGAGTCGAACAGCTGCACGGCCGAGGCGCCGGCGTCGACCTGCGTGCGCAGGAACGTCGCGGCCGAGACGGCCAGCTTGTCCAGCAGCCGGCTCCACGCCTCGGGCTCGGCGTACATGAACGCCTTGGTGCGGGCGTGCTCCTTGGACGGGCCGCCCTCGATCAGGTAGGTGGCGAGGGTGAACGGGGCGCCGGCGAAGCCGATCAGCGGGGTCGCGCCCAGCTCGGCGACGAGCCGGCGGACGGCGGTGGCGAGGAACTCCAGCCGCTCGGGCTCGAGGTCGGGCAGCGCGTCGGCGTCGGCCACCGTGCGCACCGGGGAGGCGACCACCGGGCCGACGCCGGGCTTGATCTCGATGTCGACACCCGCCACCACCAGCGGCAGCACGATGTCGGAGAACAGGATCGCCGCGTCCACGCCGTGCCGGCGGACCGGCTGCAGGGTGATCTCGGTGACCAGGTCGGGGTCCTGGCAGGACTCGAGCATCTTGGTGCCGGCCCGCAGCGCCCGGTACTCCGGCAGCGAGCGGCCGGCCTGGCGCATGAACCACACCGGGGTCCGGCGGACCGGCAGCCCGCGCGCGGCGCGCACCAGATCCGAGTCGGCGGGCGAGGTGGCGGGACCGGCAGGAGGCGTCACGACAGTCGATCCTCCCAGACCGCGTGCGGCGCGTCGGCGACGCGGGGCCGGGTCCGGACCTACCCTGCGAGCGTGGAGCCACGCAGCCTGGCCGCGCGCCCGGGTGAGGGCCCGGGCGCCGCCGACGAGCCACCGGAGGAGTTCCGGGCCGCGCTCGCCGCGCTGGCGGGGCTGCAGGTCCGCCCGGAGATCGCCGTCGAGCCCATCCCCGCCCCGCAGCGCCTGGCCCCGTTCGCGTACGCGCTGGGCGCGCGGATCGACGACCCGGAGTCGGGCGACCCCGCCGACCCGGAGGAGATCGCCAGCGGCCGGTTCATCGTGCTGCACGACCCGGCCGGCCACGAGGCGTGGGCCGGCACCACCCGCTGCGTGGGGTTCCTGTCGGCCGAGACCGACGAGCACCTGGTGGACGACGCCATGTTCTCCGAGGTCGCGTGGAGCTGGCTGACCGACGCCCTGGCCGAGGCCGGCGCCACGTGGCACGCCCTCGGCGGCACGGTCACCCGCACCGCCTCGACCCGCTTCGGCGACCTCGCCGGGCCCGAGCACACCGTGGACGTGGAGATCCGCGCGTCCTGGACCGCCGAGGACCCGGCGCTGGACCGCCACCTGGCCGCCTGGCTGGAGGTCATGGGCAACGCGGCCGGCCTGCCACCGCCCGGGGTGCACCTGCTGGGTCCCACCGGGCCCGCCGGCGGCGGGACTCTCTAACATCGGGGTGACCGGACGACGAACCCCGGTCAGCGCCAGACGGCAGCTCGCCCCCGCACCCGCGACGGCGGGTACGCGTGCGGCCCACCCGGCCGCCGAGACGGGCGAGGAGGTGGACCGGCCCTGAGCACCGAGTCCCCGGACGACGGCACCCCTGCCGCGCCGGACGAGGAGACGACCCCCGCCGTCCCGCTGCTGGCCCCCCGCGACGGGCTCACCCCGGTGATCGACACCTCCACCGCGCTGGTGGAGTACGCCGAGGCGCTGCGGGCCGGCACCGGGCCGGTCGCCGTCGACGCGGAGCGGGCGTCGGGCTACCGCTACGGGCAGCGGGCCTATCTCGTGCAGCTGCGCCGCGCGGGCGCCGGCACCGGGCTGGTCGACCCCGTGCCCCTGCCGGACCTGTCCGTGCTGCAGGACGCCATCGCCGACGCCGAGTGGGTCCTGCACGCCGCCAACCAGGACCTGCCCTGCCTGGCCGAGATCGGCCTCGTGCCGGGCCGGGTCTTCGACACCGAGCTCGCCGCCCGGCTGGCCGGGTTGCCGCGCGTCGGTCTGGCCGCCGTCGTCGAGTCGCTGCTGGGCTTCTCGCTGGTCAAGGGCCACTCGGCCGCCGACTGGAGCACCCGCCCGCTGCCCGAGGAGTGGCTGGTCTACGCCGCCCTCGACGTCGAGGTGCTGGTCGACCTGCGCGACGCGCTGGCCGCGCTGCTGGAGGACCAGGGCAAGACCGAGTGGGCCCGGCAGGAGTTCGAGGCCATCCTCGCCGCCGGCCCGCCGGCGCCCAAGGCCGACCCGTGGCGGCGCACGTCCGGCGTGCACGGCCTGCGCAACCGCCGCCAGCTGGGCATGCTGCGCACGCTCTGGCAGGCCCGCGACGACCTGGCCCGCAAGCGCGACGTCGCCCCCGGCCGGGTGCTGCCCGACGCGGCGATGGTCGCCGCGGTGCAGGCCGACCCGCAGACCGAGGCCGCCCTCCTGGAGCTGCCGGTGTTCAAGGGGCGCGCCAACCGCCGGCTGGTCGGCACCTGGTTCGGCGCGCTCGCCCGCGGCCGGGCGCTGCCCGAGGAGGAGCTGCCGCCGCACAGCCGGCCGGGCGACGGCCCGCCGCCGGTCAACCGCTGGGCCGACCGCGACCCGGCGGCGGCCACGCGGCTGCAGGTCGCGCGGGCCGGGCTGGCGGAGCTGTCGGAGAAGCACGACGTCCCCGTCGAGAACCTGCTCTCCCCCGACCTGGTGCGCCGGTTGATGTGGAGCCCGCCCGAGCCGCGCGAGGCGGCGACGATCGCGGCGGCGCTGCGCGCGGGCGGTGCCCGCGAGTGGCAGGTGGAGCTCACCGGCGAGCTGCTGACCGACGCCGCCACCCGCGCCTAGACCGCCCGCACTTCGCCCTCCGCCCCAGGCATGGGAAGCCATCCCCCCTTCCGGATGGGCCGCGACGTGGGGATGGCTTCCCATGCCCGAACGGAGTCGGGCGCAGGGTCATCGGCAGGCGGTCCTGCCGCCCGCCCGACGTGACGACGACGGCCCGGTTCCCCACCGCTCGAGGAGACCGGGCCGTCGCCGCGGGGCGCCGCGGTCAGCGGTACTGGGCGGCGTACTCGCCCACCGCCGGCACCTCGCCGATCACGTCCACGAGCACGCCCTCGGGACCGGCGAGGATGAAGTGGCGCTGCCCGAACTCCTCGGTGCGCAGCGGCAGGACGGCGACCAGCCCGCCCTCCTCCACGAGCCGGCGGTGCTCGGCGTCCACGTCGTCCACCTCGACGTTGACCAGCACGCCCGCGGCCGGGACGCCGCGGTGCGAGGCGGGCACCGTCGGGTGGTCGCGGTGCACGACCGCGACCTCGCCGCCGTCGCGCCGCAGGCTCACGTACCAGTCGGACTCGAAGGTCGGGACGAACCCGAGGTGGCGCCGGAAGAAGGTCGCGGCGGCCGCCACGTCCTCGGTCATCAGCACGGGGTAGACGCTCGTGACAGCCATCGGTACTCCTTACGTACAGTGTGTCGGTATCCGGTCGGGACGTTATACCGACACCGTGTCCGTAAACAAGGAGACGCCGTGCCCCGGAGATCGAAGGCGGAGAGCGAGGCGACGGCCGCCCGCGTCCTCGAGGTCGCCGCGGAGCTGTTCGGGCGCTCCGGGTACGCCGCCGTGGGCGTCGAGGCGGTCGCCGCCGCAGCCGGGGTCACCCGCGGGGCGGTCTACCACCACTACGGCGACAAGGCCGGCCTCTTCCGGGCCGTCGTCACCCGCGCGCAGGCCGCCGTCGCCGCCGCCGTCGAATCGGCCGCGGATGCCGAGGCAGACCCCTGGCGCGGCCTGGAGGAGGGCTGCCGGGCCTTCCTCCACGCCAGCGCCGCGCCCGGCGTCCGTCAGGTGCTCCTCGTCGACGCCCCTGCCGCCCTGGGGTGGGCGGAGTGGCGCGCGGAGGACGCCGCCCACTCCGGCCGCCTGCTCGAGGAGTCGCTGTCCGACCTGAGCGCGGCGGGCGCCCTGGGCGACACCGATCCCGCCGCCGCCGCCGCACTGCTGTCCGGCGCGATGAACGAGGCGGCCCTGTGGATCGCCGACTCCCCCGTCCCGTCGGCCGAGCCGGCCTGGCGGACCCTGCGCACCATGCTCGGCGCCCTGCGCACTCCCGGCACACCGCCGGGCGGCGGCGTCAGCGGAACCGGCGGGTGAGGCTGTCCATGTCGCGCTGCACCGAGGCGATCTTCACGTGGGAGAGCCCGCCGCGGGCACCGGCCAGCATCATCGCCTCGTGCGCGGCCCGCAGCGTGTCCCAGACGGCGTCCGCCTCGCCCTCGAGGGTCGTGCCGAGGGCGCCCACCTCGTAGCGCAGCCCGGAGCCGACGATGACCTCGATCGCCGCCTCGACGTGGGCGTGCGGGTCGTCGTCGGTGCCGGGCGGCGAGGGCGCCACCTGGATCTCGGCGATCACCCACTCCCCCGCGGGGCCGGTCACTGCTGCGCCCCGTCCACCGGCGCGGCGAGCCGGCTCTCCGCGCGGTCGGCCAGCACCGCCGTCCACTCCACGACCCGGCGGGCGACGTCCTGCTCGGTCAGCCCCGCGTCGGCCAGCACCTGGCCGCGGCTGCCGTGGTCGAAGAACGCCTGCGGCAGGCCGAGGGTGCGGACGGGGACGTCGCACTCGCGGTCCTGCAGCGCCTGGCTGAGGGTCGTGCCGACGCCACCGGCCCGCCCGCCGTCCTCGACGGTGACGACCAGCCGGTGCTCGGCGGCGAGCGCGAGGAGCTCCGCGGAGACCGGCAGCACCCAGCGCGGGTCGACCACCGTGACGTCGACCCCCTGGTCGGCGGCCCGCTCGGCCACGGCCAGGCACATCGGCACCATGGACCCGACGGCGACCAGCAGCACGTCGCGCCGCTCGCCGCGGCGCAGCACGTCGACCGGCCCGCGGCGCTCCAGCGCCGGCAGGTCCGGGGGCAGCACGCCCTTGGGGAAGCGGACGACGGTCGGCCCGTCGGTCACCGCCACCGCCTCCCGCACCGCCTCGCGCAGGGTGGGCTCGTCGCGCGGGGCCGCCAGCCGCAGGCCGGGCACCACGGACAGGATCGACATGTCCCACATGCCGTTGTGCGAGGCGCCGTCGTCGCCGGTCACGCCGGCGCGGTCGAGGACGACGGTGACCGGCTGGCCGTGCAGCGCGACGTCCATGAGCAGCTGGTCGAAGGCGCGGTTGAGGAACGTCGAGTAGACGGCGACCACCGGGTGCAGGCCGGCCATCGCCATGCCCGCCGCCGACGTCATCGCGTGCTGCTCGGCGATGCCCACGTCGAAGGTGCGCTCGGGGAAGCGCTCGGCGAACGGCGCGAGCCCGGTCGGGTGCAGCATCGCCGCGGTGACCGCGACGACGTCGGGCCGCTGCGCACCGATGCGCACCAGTTCGTCGGCGAAGGCGTCGGTCCAGGCCAGGCCGGTCCTGCGGACGGCGGCACCGCTGTCGGGGTCGAACACCCCGGTGGCGTGCCAGGCGTCGACCTCGTCGGTCTCGGCGGGCGCGTACCCGAAGCCCTTGGTGGTGACGGCGTGCACGATCACCGGGCCGCCGAAGGCGCGGGCGCGACGCAGGGCGGACTCCAGCACCTCGACGTCGTGCCCGTCGACCGGCCCCAGGTACTTCAGGCCCAGGTCCTCGAACATGCCCTGCGGGGACAGGACGTCCTTGAGGCCCTTCTTGATGGCGTGCAGCGCGTCGTACAGCGCCGTGCCCAGCACGGGCGCCCGCTGCAGCGCCTGGCGCACCTGCAGCAGCGCCTGCTCGTAGCCGGGGCGCAGCCGCAGCGTGGCGAGGGCGTCGGCGACCCCGCCGATCGTCGGCGAGTAGGAGCGGCCGTTGTCGTTGACGACGATGACCACCGGCCGCTCGCGGGCCGCGGCGATGTTGTTCAGCGCCTCCCAGGACATGCCGCCGGTGAGGGCGCCGTCGCCCACCACGGCGACGACCGGGCGGGAGTCCCCGCGCACGGCGAAGGCCTTGGCGAGCCCGTCGGCGTAGGACAGCGCGGTGGAGGCGTGGCTGTTCTCCACCCAGTCGTGCTCGCTCTCGGCCCGGCTGGGGTAGCCGGACAGGCCACCCCGCTGGCGCAGCCGGTCGAAGCCATCGACGCGGCCGGTGAGCATCTTGTGCACGTAGGACTGGTGGCCGGTGTCGAAGACGATCGGCTCGCGCGGGGAGTCGAAGACCCGGTGCAGGGCGATGGTCAGCTCGACGGTGCCGAGGTTGGGCCCCAGGTGCCCGCCGGTGCGGGCGACGCTGCTCACCAGGGCGTCGCGGATCTCCGCGGCCAGCGGCGGGAGCTGGTCGGCGGGCAGGGCCCGCAGGTCCTCGGGACCGCGGAGGGAGCGCAGGAGCGACACGAGGTGGTCAGCGTCCTCTCTGTCGGCGGCAGGGACCGGGCAACGCGGGACGCCGCCGGGGCACCCACTGTATCCGCGAACGGCTCCTCCCTCCGGGTGAGCGCAGGAGGCACTGCTCTCTCCCGCCGGGCGGCGCCCGGCGCACCGGCGGTGCGGCTCACCGTCGCCCGGGCGCGCACTCGCTACAGCCGCGGTACCCACCGCTCCCCGCGCAGCGCGCCGGCCACGACCTCCACGCCGCGGGCCGCGGCCGCCAACCGGGCACCCTCCCGCTCGTAGGCGGTCATCGCCGCGGCCATGGCGTCGGCCGGCAGGTGGTCGGCGAGCTCGACCCGCACCGTGCGCCAGCCGGCCCGCGCCGCCTCCAGGCCCGCGGCGACGTGGTCGCGGGCGAAGCGGGCGAGCAGCACGGGGTACCGGCGCAGCACCTCGTGCGCGCGGTAGTCGGGCGGCACGAGATCGAACAGCCACGCGACCGCCGTCCGCTCCCAGTCCGGGGCGCCGGGCGGGCGCACAGCCTCCGGCCAGCCGGGCGGGGTCGCGTCCACCGCACCAGTGTGCCACCGGGTCGAACAGGCGTTCGACCCGGCGTGGGGGCCTAGGAGGCCACGGGCCGCTTGAGCCAGAACTGCTCGAAGCCCCAGGTGCCGGCACCGCTGGAGTGGTAGCTGACCAGCTCCCACCCCTCGCCGCCCAGGCGGTTGAGGACCGAGCTCGTGTCGCCCGCCTGCCGTTCGAGGGCTCCGCCGGGGAGCTTCACGCTCACCCCTGCGCGCTGCGACTCCGCGTCGTTGGCCGTGATGACCGAGGCGTACTCCCAGGTGGTCACCCCTCGACCGTAGCCGGGGCCCGGCCGGACCGGCCCACCACCCGGGTCAGGCGGCGGGCTCCAGCAGCGCCACGCACTCCACGTGGGCCGTCATCGGGAAGGCGTCGAACGCGCGCAGCCCGGCCAGCCGCCAGCCGGCCGCGGCGAAGGCGGCGACGTCGCGGGCGAGGGCGGCGGGGTCGCACGCCACGTACACGACCGCCCGCGCCCCGGAGCCGGCCAGCACCCGGCTCACCGCGCCCCCCGCGCCGGCCCGCGGCGGGTCCAGCACGACCACCGACGGCCGGTCCCCGAGCTCGGTGAGCAGCTCGGCCAGCCCCGCGGCGTCCACCTCCCCCTGCCAGACCTCGGCCTGCGGCAGGCCGGCGAGGTTGGCCTCGGCGGCGGCGCAGGCGCCGGCGTCGGCCTCGACGCACACCACCCGCCCCTCCGCGCCGGCGGCGGGCGCCAGCGCGCCGCCGAACAGCCCCGCGCCGGCGTAGAGGTCCAGGACGGTGTCCCCCGGCCGCACGCCGGCGTAGCCGGCGACGGCGGCGACCAGCGCGTCGGCGGCGGCGGGGTGCACCTGCCAGAAGCCGGTCCCCTCCACCTCCCAGTCGCGGCCACCGGCCGCGCGGGCGGCCCGCGCCGCCGGCTCCTCGGGCAGCTCTCCCCCCGGGCGCTGCACCCGGGTGGACGTCGGGGTGCCGCGGCGGTCCAGCCGGGTGGTCGTGACCGCGCCGGCCGAGTCGACGGCGACGTCGACCGCCCCGGCCCCCGGCCAGCGCCGCTGCAGGACCGCGGCGGCGGCCGGCTCCAGGGTGATCGGGCAGTCCGGCAGCGGGTGCACGTCGTGCGAGCGGTGCCGGCGCAGCCCCGGCGTCCCGCTGCGGTCGACGGCGAACCGCGCCCGGGACCGCCAGCGCAGCGGACCGCCGGGGAGCTCCTCCACCGCCAGGCCCGCGACCGCGGGGTCCTCGCCGAGCCCGGCGAGCCGGGACAGCTGTTCGCGCACGACCGCCGCCTTGAGCCGGCGCTGCTCGGCGGGGTCGACGTGCTGCCAGTCGCAGCCGCCGCAGCGGCCGGGACCGCTGTGCGGGCACGGGCGCTCCACGCGGTGCGCCGAGGGCTGGAGCACCTCGACCGCGTCGGCGCGGCAGTAGCCGGGCTGGCGGTCCTCGGTGACCTCGACGACGACCCGCTCCCCCGGCAGCGCGTGCCGGACGAACACGACGCGCCCCTCGTGCCGGGCGACGCAGTGTCCGCCGTGCGCGACCGGGCCGACCTCGACCTCGAACCGGCGGCCGGCCCAGCCGAGTCCGCGGTCGGCCCGCGGCGGCCGCGGGGTGCGGGACGACGCCCGCCGGCGGTCAGCCATAGGGGGTGGCGTCCGCGTCGTCGGTGATGCCCCGGCGCAGGTCACCGGGGGCGGGGCCGCCGCGCCGGGAGTCCTCGTCGCGCCCGACCGAGCTCTCCAGCTGCCAGGGCACGGTGGTGATCATGACGCCCGGCTGGAACTGCAGGCGGGCCCGCAGCCGCAGCGCGCTCTGGTTGTGCAGCACGTTCTCCCACCAGTGCCCGACGACGTACTGCGGCACGAAGACCACGACCAGCTCGCGCGGGCTGGCCCGGCGGATCTTCTTCACGTAGTCGAGGACCGGGCGGGTGATCTCCCGGTAGGGGGACTCCAGCACCGTCAGCGGCACGGGGATGTCGTAGCGCTCCCAGTCCGCCTGCAGGCCGCGCATCTCGCCGTCGTCGACGTTCACCGTCAGCGCGGTGAGCGCGTCCGGCCGGGTGGCGCGGGCGAAGGCCAGGGCGCGCAGCGTCGGCTTGTGCACCTTCGACACCAGCACGATCGCGTGCACCTTGCTCGGCAGCGTGCGCGCGTCGGTGTCGGGGACGAGCTGCTCGGCCACGTGCGAGTAGTGCCGGTTGATCGCCCGCATCAGCACGAACAGCACCGGCATGATCAGCAGGACCAGCCACGCCCCGCGGGAGAACTTGGTGATCACGATGATCACCAGGACGACGCTGGTCAGCGTGCCGCCGACGGTGTTGATCGTCTGCGAGCGGCGGATCCGGCGGCGGGCCAGGGCGTCGGTCTCGGTCCGCAGCTCCCGGTTCCAGTGCCGCACCATGCCCCACTGGCCGATGCTGAAGCTGGTGAAGACGCCCACGATGTACATCTGGATCAGCCGGTTGGGGTCGGCGTCGAACGCCACGATGAGCAGCGCCGCGAACCCGGCGAGCAGCAGGATGCCGTTGCTGTAGACCAGCTTGTCGCCGCGGGTGTGCAGCTGCCGCGGCATGAACCGGTCCTGGGCGAGGACCGAGCCCAGCAGCGGGAAGCCGTTGAAGGCGGTGTTGGCCGCCAGCACGAGGACCAGCGCGGTGAAGGCCTGCACGTAGAAGAAGCCGACGGAGGTGTCGCCGCCGAAGGTGGCCGCCGCCAGCTGCGCGATGACGGTGCGCTGCGGCTCGGTGGCGCAGTCGGTGAAGCCCTCGAGGTCGCAGGCGTTCTCGGCGTACCTGACGTCGGCCAGCAGGGCCAGCGCCGTCACCCCGGAGAACATCAGCGCGGCGATGCCGCCCATCAGGGCCAGCGTGGTCGCCGCGTTCCGGCTCTTCGGCGGCTGGAACGCGGGGACGCCGTTGGCGATCGCCTCCACCCCGGTCAGCGCGGTGCAGCCGGAGGCGAACGCCCGCAGCGCGAAGAAGACCAGCGCCAGCCCGGCGACGTTCTCGTACCCCGGCTCCGGGGTGATGCTCCAGTCTGCGCTCTCCGCGATGACCGGGTCGTCGGTGAACAGGTCCCGGACCAGCCCGGTCACGATCATGACCATGATGCCGGCGACGAACAGGTACGTCGGGACGGCGAAGGCCTTGCCCGACTCGCGGACCCCGCGCAGGTTCGCCGCGGCGAGGACGGCGACGAGGGTCAGCGCGATGGCCAGCCGGTGCTCGTCGAGCGACGGGAAGGCCGAGATGATGTTGTCCGTGCCCGAGGACACCGACACGGCGACGGTGAGCACGTAGTCCACCAGCAGCGCGCTGGCCACGGTCAGCCCGGCGAACTGCCCGTGGTTCTTCATCGCGACCTCGTAGTCGCCGCCGCCCGACGGGTAGGCGCGCACCACCTGCCGGTAGGACAGCACGACGGTCGCCAGCAGGACGACGACGCCCACGGCCAGCCACGGCGCGAGGAACAGGAACGCCGTCCCGGCGAGGGTCAGGACGATGAACACCTCCTGCGTGGCGTAGGCCACGGAGGAGAGCGGGTCGCTGGCGAAGATCGGCAGGGCCAGGTGCTTCGGGAGCAGCGACTCGCCGGCGCGGTCGCTGCGGACCGGACGCCCCAGGACGAGCCGTTTCGGGAGTTGTCCGAGGTCGGACAGGCTTGGCACGGCGGCGATGGTACGGACGCCGGGCCCCGCCGCGGGGGCGCGCCGCCCCGTGAGAGGGACCTCTCCCCGGCGCGGCTCCCCGGGGCCCGTCGCGGGTGTAGCTTCGCGCCGGGTGCGCAGCGGACGTCGCGCGCACGCGGACACCGAACCCCCCGCCGGGGGACCGAGGAGCGGCACGTGCACGTGGTCGTCATGGGCTGCGGCCGCGTCGGCTCGGCCATCGCGCGGCGGCTGGAGGACGTCGGCCACAGCGTCGCGGTCATCGACCAGGACCCGGAGGCGTTCCGCCGGCTCGGGCCGGACTTCGCCGGCCGGCAGGTGACCGGGCTGGGCTTCGACCGCCAGACGCTGCTCGACGCGGGCATCGACTCCGCCGGCGCGTTCGCCGCGGTCAGCAGCGGCGACAACTCCAACATCATCGCCGCCCGCGTGGCCCGCGAGACCTTCGGCGTCCAGCACGTCGTCGCGCGGATCTACGACTCCAAGCGGGCCGAGGTCTACGAGCGGATGGGCATCCCGAGCGTCGCCACCGTGCCGTGGACGGTGAACCGCCTGCTGCGCGAGCTGCTGTCGGTGAAGGTCAACGAGCTGTGGCGCGAGCCCACCGGGCAGGTGCTGATGCTGCGGGTCGCCGTGAGCGACCGGTGGGTGGGCCACAAGCTCGCCGAGCTCGAGCAGGCCACCGGCGCCCGCGCCGCCTGGCTCAACCGGTTCGGGGAGGCGCAGCTGGCCACCTCCACCACCGTGCTGCAGGACGGCGACCAGCTCGCGCTCGCCGTGACCGATGCGATCACCCCCCGCGTGCACGAGGTCGTCGAGCGCGGGCCCGAGGGAGGGCTGCACTGATGCGCGTCGCCATCGTCGGCGCCGGCGCCGTCGGCCGCTCGATCGCCGGGGAGCTGCTCCACAACGGGCACGCGGTGATGCTCATCGAGAAGGACCCGCGCAAGGTGCGCACCCGGGCGGTCCCCGGCGCCGAGTGGGTCCAGGCCGACGCCTGCGAGGTCTCCAGCCTGGAGGAGGCCCAGCTCGCCTCCTGCGACGTCGTGGTGGCGGCCACCGGTGACGACAAGGCCAACCTCGTGGTGTCCCTGCTGGCCAAGACCGAGTTCGCGGTCAGCCGCGTGGTGGCCCGCGTCAAGGACCCGCGCAACGAGTGGCTCTACACCGACGCGTGGGGCGTCGACGTCGCCGTCTCGACCCCGCGGGTGCTCGCGGCGCTGGTCGAGGAGGCCGTCACGGTCGGCGACGTCGTCCGCCTGATGACCTTCCGCAAGGGCGCGGCCGCCCTCGTCGAGATCACCCTCGCCGAGGACACGCCCTGGGTCGGCCGCCCGCTGCGCGAGGTGCCGCTCCCCCGCGAGACCGTGCTGACCGCGGTGCTGCGCGGCGACCGGGTGATCACGCCCAGCCCCGACGAGCCGCTGGAGGCCGGCGACGAGCTGCTGTTCGTCGCCCACGCCGACGTCGAGGAGCAGCTCCAGCAGGTGCTCTCGGCGGGCCGCCCGGTCTAGTCGGCGGGCCGCTCGGTCCGGCCGGCGGAGCGCCCGGGGCCCGGCGGCGCGGCGGGCGTGCGGTGCCGGTGCAGGCGGGCGACCACCCACAGCGTGACGCCCAGCTCGACGACGGTCACCGGGATGCCGAGCACGAGCGAGACGACGCCGAGCACGGTCGCGTCCCCGTCCTCGCTCTGGAGGTACAGCGGCCCGGTGACGGCGGCGCGGAGGAGGAACACCCCGCCCCACAGCACGGTCAGCCAGTTGTAGGCGCGCACCAGCCGCGGGTCGTCCCGCCAGTGGCACTCCGCCTCCGGGTCCGCCGCCCGCGTGCCGGTCTCCGGGTCCCGCTCGGCGGGCTGCAGCACCGCCGACGCCCGGTGCAGCCGCCCGCGCAGGCCGGGTGGGTGCGCCGTGTGCGCGGCCATCGCGCCCAGGTGGCTGGGCGCGAGGAACTCGGCGACCACCCCGACCAGCGGCCAGCGGACCAGCACCGAGCCCAGCAGCACCAGGCCGATCGCCGCGTTCCGGACGATCCCGAGGACGTAGAAGTCGCGCGCCTGGCCGGAGTAGGCGGCGATGGCGACGGCGATCCCGACCGCGAACAGCCCGCTGAACGCCTGCTGCACGCTCTGCCGGCGCAGCAGCCGGACGAGGAAGACCAGCAGCGCCGCGCCGACGGCGCTCCAGATCCCGACCCGCAGGCCCGCGAGGGAGTTGGCGACGATGAACGCCACCGTCGGCAGCGACGCGTCGAGCATGCCCCGCCAGCCGCCGAGCTGGTCGAGCACCACGTGCCGGTCGAAGCCTGGCGCCCGGGCGGCGCCGTCGCCGTCGGGACCGGGCTGCTCCTCCCCCGGCGTCCCCTCCGCGGGACGCTCGCTCCCGGCCGCAGCCGTCACCCGGCGCCCAGCTCGTACCACGGGTTGTAGATGACCTCGCGGCCCTCGAAGGAGCCGAAGCGCCCGCGCGCGGTCAGCGTCCGCCCCGGCTCGATGCCGGCGATGCGCCGGCGCCCCAGCCAGACCAGCGTCACCGAGCCGGACCCGTCGAACAGCTCCGCCTCCAGCGTCGGGACCGTCTCCCGCGGCGTGTAGACGACCGACTTGAGCCGGCCCGTCACGGTGACGACCCGCCCCTTCTGGCACGCGCTCACGGCCTCGCAGCCGGCGCTGGCCGCGTCGTCGCGCAGCTGCTCCGCGTCGCGGGTGTGGTCGTCGGCGGTGAGCCGCTGCAGGGTCCGGGTGAACCAGCCGGCCGGCCGGGTCTCTGTCACCGTCCCAGCGTAGCTCCGGCTCAGGGGCGTGTGCGCCGTGTCCCGAGCCACTCCCGGACCACCGCCCAGGCCGGTCCGGCCGGGTCGATCAGCCCCATGTGGTCGCCCGGGACCAGCCGCACGAGCACGTCGTCCCCGGCCCGCCCCGCGGCGTCCGCGTACCGCTCGCTCTGCTCCGCGGGGACGACGTCGTCGCCGGTGCCGTGCACGCACAGCACCCGCGCGCCGGTGGGCAGCAGGGCCACCGGCGAGGCGAGCGCCAGCAGCTGCGGCGTCGGCGGGCCGCCCAGCAGCTCCCGCACCGCACCGCCGCCGAGGTCCTGCCCGTCGGCCCGGGCGAGGTCCAGCACGCCGGCCTGCAGCACCGCGGCGGCGACGCGCACCCGCGGCCCCGCACCGGGGGCGCCCGCCGGCAGCCGCGCCCGACCGGCGGCCCAGGCCGCGAGGTGACCGCCGGCCGAGTGCCCGACGACCGTCACGTCGCCGAGGTCCAGCCGGGCGGCCTCGCCCAGCCCGGGCAGGGCGTCCAGGGCCGCGGCCACGTCCTCGGCGGTCCGCGGCCACCCGCCACCGGCCCCCACCCGGCGGTACTCGACGGCGACCGCCGCGAACCCGGCCGCCGCGAGGTCCGCGGCCAGCGGCCGGGCCAGGTCCACGCCGTACGCGGCCCGCCAGAACCCGCCGTGCAGCACCACGGCCACCGGGGCCGGCCCGTCCCCGGCCGGGAGGGTCAGCTCCAGGAACTGGTCGGGGTGCGGCCCGTAGGCGACCGTCGAGGTCACGCCCGGGGCGGCGTGGGCGGCTGCTGGCGGGCTGCCTGCTGCGCCGCGACCTGGGCGGCGGCCTGCGGGGGCAGGGACAGCGGCAGCTGCTCGCGCACCGGCATCGGCGCCGTCCCGCGGACGACGACGATCCGGCGGAAGACGTCCTCCAGCGGCGCCGCCGCCTCCGGGCTCTCCGCCGCCGGGCCGCTGATCATCCCGCGGAGGAACCAGCGCGGGCCGTCGACGCCGAGGAACCGCGTGGCCCGGCGCACCGGAGCCGGGGCCGGCTGCCCCGCCGCGGCGGGAGGGGCCACCCGCACGTGCCCGGCGAGCTCGGTCCCGAACGGACCCTCGACCTCGCGCAGCGAACCGCCCTGTCCGGACGCGCTGCGCGCCAGGTCGGCGCGGACGTCGTCCCAGATCCCGCCGGCGCGGGGCGCCGCGAACGCCGCGACCTGCAGCAGCGACTCCCCGTAGCGCAGGGTCGCGCCGATCACCTTCTGCTGCTGGTTGACGTCCACCCGCAGCTCCATGCCGCCGGCGGCCGGCAGCCGCAGCGCCCCCAGGTCGATGGCGGGACCGGCCGGCGGGGCGTCCGCCTCGTCGAAGGGCCCGGTGGTGACGGCGGTCTCGCGCACCCGCACCTGCGGTTCCGGCGGCACGCCCTTCTCCCGCAGGCTGCGGTCGATCCGGTTGCGACGGCGTCCGAACGGCATCTCAGCCCTCCCCGCCGACACCGGTCGAGCCGTGGCCGCCCGCGCCGCGCTCGCTGGCCGGCAGCTCCTCGACCGGGACGAAGCGGGCCCGCACCACCGGCTGCACCACCAGCTGCGCGACCCGGTCGCCGCGGCGGAGCGTGAGCGGTGTCGTCGGGTCCAGGTTCACGAGGTTCACCTTGATCTCCCCCCGGTAGCCGGCGTCGATGGTGCCGGGCGCGTTCACCACGCTGAGCCCCAGCCGGTGGGCCAGGCCCGACCGCGGGTGCACGAAACCGGCGTACCCGTCCGGGATCGCCACCGCCACGCCCGTGCCGACCAGCGCGCGCTGCAGCGGGGCCAGCTCGACGTCCTCGGTGACGGTGAGGTCGGCGCCCGCGTCGCCGGACCGGGCGTAGGCGGGCGGCACCGCCCCGGGTCCGGTCAGCCGCACCGGGACCTCCACCTCGGCGGGACCGGGCGGGGCGGGCGGCTGCGGCACGAGGCCGATCCTAGGAGGCGCTGCCCCCGCCGGGTCGGCGCTCACGCCAGGGGCCGGCGGAGGTCGGCCCGCACCCGGCGGGCCAGGGTCTCGGTCGCCTTCCGATTGCCGCGGGCACCGAGCGCGGCCCCGATGAGGAACGGCGCCGCGGCGGGGGCCCCGCGCGCCATCCGGCGGCCCAGCCGGCGGCGCAGGGCGCGGAAGCCCGCGGCACCGAGCACCGAGCCCAGCCCGGTCTGGCCGCTGCGCTCCACGGCGCGCTGGGCCGACCAGCTGGCCAGGTACGCCGCCGCCCGCTCCCGCGCGTTCCCGGCCGGGGCGCGGCCGTGCAGCTCGTGCAGCTCACCGAGGAGCACGACCTCGACCGCGGCGGTGAGGACCGTCTCGGCCGCCAGCTCCAGCGGCAGGGCCAGCATCGACGGCGGCGCGAACCAGTGCGCCGCCGACAGCCCGCCGGTGCCCGCCCCCACCGCCGCGGTCAGCCGGGCGGCCCGGGCGACGAGCGCGTCGGCGATCTCCTCGTCGGCGCGGCCGGGGTGGGCCGCCCGCAGCGCGGCGCCGTCGCGGACGGGCAGCCGCGGGACGGCGGCGGCGAGCAGGTCGCCCAGCAGGCCCGGCCCGCCGTCGGGGCTCCCGGTGGCCGGACCGTGGGCGGCGTCGTCCCGGGTGCCGTCCTCCGGCGCCCGGCCGCGGGTCAGGCCCGACCCCACGGCTGACGCGACGGCCGCCACGACCTCGCGCAGGACGCCACCGGCGGCGCGGGCACCGCCGGCGGCCGACGACCCACCGGCCGCGTCGGGTCCGCCGCTCGCGTCGGGCCCGGCGGTGCCGAGCAGGCCGGTGACGGCCTCGGCCAGCAGCCGGGCGGCCCGGGCGCGCCCGGTCTCGGCCGCCGGCGCGTCGTCCGGCGGCACCGGGCGCGGCGGCGGCACGTCCCGCGCCGGTCCGGTGCGGACGTGCTCGGTCATCGCTCCCCCTCCGTCAGGACCCGCCCCCGGCCCCCGTCGCCGGCCGGGCGGCGGGGTCCTGCCTCAGGCGGCGCAGTCGCGGCAGTACAGCTGGTCGCCCTTGGTGGCGGCCAGCCGGCTGCGGTGCTGCACCAGGAAGCAGCGGGAGCAGGTGAACTCGTCCTCCTGCTTCGGGAGCACCCGCACGGTGAGCTCCTCGTTGCTGAGGTCCGCGCCGGGCAGCTCGAGGTTCTCGTTGAAGTCGGTCTCGTCGACGTCGACGGACGACGACTGAGCCTCCGCGCGCCGCGCCTTGAGCTCCTCGAGCGAGTCCTCGCCGAGCTCGTCCGCCTCGTTTCGGCGCGGGGCGTCGTAGTCGGTGGCCATTGGTGTGTGCCCCTCCTCCGGGGTCCTGTCGGGCTGTCGCCCGCCTGTCGACGGCGACGCGGGGCGTCGCCGTCCTGGTCGGCCGCACGGGGCGACCGATCGGTTCGTTGTCCGTTCCCGGCCCCGTGCCCGGTCGGGGACGCGGCGCCAGCGGACCGGCAGGCCCCCCAACGCCGAGCGGCCCCGCTTTGTGCCCGGCTGTCGCGAGCGGCACGTCCGCGCCGGATCGCACCGGGTGGACCGCGGAGCGCCAGAGGTTACCCTGCGGCGGTGTCGACCACCGTGGGTGCCGAACCAGCCGTCGTCGGGCCGTACCTCGCCAGCGCACTGGGCGACCAGCGCTGGCAGCGGGTGACCGTGGACCTCATCGCCGCGGGCATGTCCAACCTGACCTACACAGTCACTCCCGAGGGCGGGACGGAGGACGACGCCGTCATCCTCCGGCGACCGCCCACGGGCGCCGTCCTGGCCACCGCGCACGACATGGAGCGCGAGCACCGGGTGATCTCCGCGCTGGGCGGCACCGCCGTCCCGGTGCCGCGCACGCTGCACCTGTGCACCGACACCGCGGTGCTCGGGGCGCCGTTCTACGTGATGGAGAAGGTCACCGGCGTGCACGTCGTCTCGGACCTGCCGCCGGGCTACGCCGACGAGCCGGCCCAGCGGCGCGCCATCGGCGACGGCCTGGTCGACGTGCTCGCCGACCTGCACGCCGTCGACCCGGCCGCGGTCGGGCTGGCCGACTTCGGCCGGCCCGAGGGGTTCACCGCACGCCAGGTGCGCCGCTGGACCAAGCAGTGGGACGCCACCCGCGACCGCGACCGGCCCGACATGGACGCGCTGGCCGCCCGCCTCGCCGAGACCGTCCCGGCCACGCAGCGGTCCGGCGTCGTGCACGGCGACTACCGGCTGGACAACTGCCTGCTCGACCCCGCCACGCCCGGCCGCATCCGCGCCGTCCTGGACTGGGAGATGTCCACGCTCGGCGACCCGCTGACCGACATCGGGATGCTGTTCCTGTACTGGCCCGAGGCCGGCGAGGACCGGCCGACGGCGAACGCGGTGACGGCGCTGCCCGGCTTCCCCACCCGGCGGGAGGTCGCCGAGCGCTACGCGCAGCGCAGCGGCCTGGACCTGTCGGACCTGTCCTGGTACGTGGGCTTCGCCTTCTTCAAGTTCGCCGCGATCGTGGCCGGCATCGTCGCCCGCTCGGCCGCCGGCGCGATGGCCGGCAAGGACACGACCGGGTACGCCGAGCGGATCGGCCCCTGCGTCGAGCTGGGACGCGCCGCGCTGGACGACGGTGCGATCTAGCCGCCGTCCCCGCCCCTAGACTCCCGCGCCGTGGGACTGGAGCAGCGGTGAGCACGACGACCGACCGTCCGGCGGTCCGGCCTCGCAGCGGCCGTCGTCCCCTGCCCCCGTTGATCTTCCTGTTGGTGCTGGCCATCGTGGCCGTCGGCGTCTGGTGGAAGGTCTTCGGCGACGCCGCCGAGGAGGACGAGCGCCGGGACGCCGCCTGCGACGCGGCGGCGGAGGCCCCGCCGCAGCTGGACCCCTCGACCGTGCGCCTGCGCGTCTTCAACGCCACCGACACGCCCGGGCTGGCCCAGCAGGTCGCCGCGGACCTGCAGGCGCGGGGGTTCGCGGTGGAGGAGGTCGACAACGACCCCACCGACCGCGAGGTGACCGGCGTCGGGGAGATCCGGCACGGGCACCCCGGCACCGACGCCGCGGCCTACATGGAGGTCTACCTGCCCGGCGCCGGGGACTGGCTGGACACCCGGGCCACGGACCTGGTCGACGTCGTGCTGGGTCCCGACTACGCCGGCCTGCCGTCGGCCGACGAGGTCGATGCCGTCCTCAACCCGGCGTCCAGCGCCGCGGCGGCCTGCGGCCCCGACGCCGCGTAGCCGGCCGCCCGTGCCGCGGGCGGCCGGCGCTCAGGCGTGCAGCCGGGCCAGCAGCTCGACGAACGGCCCGGCGACCGACGGGGCCACGGCGATGGCCAGCGGGTCGGCGAACGCCCGGCCGGGCAGGCCGGTGACCACCGCGCCCGCCTCGGCGGCCACGAGCGCGCCCGCCGCGTGGTCCCACGGCTTGAGCCCCTCCTCGTAGTAGGCGTCGGCGCGGCCGGCGGCGACCGTGCACAGGTCGAGCGCGGACGAGCCGTGCCGGCGGATGTCGCGGACCTGCGGGAGCAGCTCGGCGACGACGGCGCCCTGCGCGCGGCGCTGCTCGACCCGGTAGCCGAACCCGGTGAGGACGAGCGTCTGCTCCAGCGACGCCGGGCTGCCGGCCGACAGCCGCACCGGTCCGGGGGCGTCCGGGGTGGCCAGGTGCGCGCCCCCGCCGGCGGTGGCCGTGTACCGCTCGCCGGTGAGCACGTTGTGCACCACGCCGGCCACGACCTGCCCGTCGACCTCGGCGGCGATCGACACGGAGAACGCCGGCAGGCCGTAGAGCAGGTTCACGGTGCCGTCGACGGGGTCGACCACCCACCGCACGCCGCTGGTGCCGGCCCGCTGCGCCCCCTCCTCCCCCAGCAGCCCGTCGTCGGGGCGGGCCGCGAGCAGCCGCCCGGTGATCAGCTCCTCGGCGGCCCGGTCGACCGCGGTCACGACGTCGGTGGGGCTGGACTTGGTGTCCACCAGGGCGGCCGCGCCCGCCCGCTCCCGGGCGATCAGCGTCGCGGCCTCGGCGGCGGTGGCGACGGCGAGGTCGAGCAGGGCGTCCGGTCCGGTCACGGCCCGATCCTCCTGCACGCCGTGGCCACCTCGCAGGGGCCCGCCGCGGGCCTGCGAGGGGCGGGGGGCGAGGGGGTCCTTCTAGGGTGAGCCCGTGCGGGGCTTCGGCGTGGACATCGGCGGCAGCGGCATCAAGGGGTGCGTGGTCGACCTCGACCGGGGCGAGCTCGTCGGCGAGCGGGTGCGCCTCCCGACCCCGCAGCCCTCGCTGCCGGACCCGGTCTGTGAGGCGGTCGCCGAGATCGTCGCGGCCTTCGACTGGTCCGAGCGGATCGGCGTCACCTTCCCCGGCGTCCTCAAGCGGGGCGTCGCGCACACCGCGGCCAACGTGGACAAGAGCTGGCTGGGCACGAACCTGGCCGAAGGCGTGGCGAAGCGGATCCCCGGCACCGTGCAGACGCTGAACGACGCCGACGCCGCCGGCCTCGCCGAGATGCGCTACGGGGCCGGCCGCGGCCACGACGGGGTGGTGCTGATGCTCACCTTCGGCACCGGCATCGGCAGCGCCCTGTTCGCCGACGGCGTCCTCGTGCCCAACACCGAGTTCGGTCACATCCAGGTCGACGGGGAGGACGGCGAGAAGCGCGCGTCGGCCTCGGCTCGCGAGCGGGAGGAGCTCTCCTACCCCGACTGGGCCCGGCGGGTGGACCGCTACCTGGACGTGCTGGAGGCCGGCGTGTGGCCGGACCTGATCATCGTCGGCGGCGGGGTGAGCAAGAAGGCCGACAAGTGGGTGCCGCTGCTGTCCACCCGGACCCCGGTGGTGCCGGCCCAGCTGCTCAACGACGCCGGCATCGTGGGCGCCGCGCTGGCCGCCGCGGAGGGCATCGGCCGCTGACCGGCGTCCCCGTCCCCCACCTGCGCGTCCGCCGCCGCCCGCACCACCGGGTGGGTGACCCGCCCTTCCGGGCGAGGCCCGCACGACGAAGGCGGTGGAAGCCGGCCCGAGCGTCGTTACAATGGACGAGCCCCGCCCCGTCGCTCCCAGCCGAGAGCCCTCCCCCCGCTGCGCGCCGGTCAAACGCCGCGCAGGGTCGGGGTCCCCACTCGCGCTCGCCGACGCGGATCGAGGCCGCTGCCCGGAGACCGATCGGTTCACCGGGGAACGGGACCCAGCACGGGAAGGAACCCTGAGTGCCCGCCGAAACGCCCGCACCGGACATCGCCACCGCGAGCAGCGCCAGCCGCTCGAGGACGGCCGCCGGCAAGGCCGCCCCCGCGGCCCGCAAGAAGGCCCCGGCGAAGAGCGCCGCCAAGACCAGCCGCACCAAGCCCGCCATCGCCTCCTCGCCCACCGCGGGCGAGGGCGGCGCCGTGCTGACCGCCGTCGCCACCGACGGCACCACGGTCGCGGTCGTCGACGGCGGGGAGGGTCTCAAGCTCGACGAGACCGTCGTCGCCGGCCCCGACGGCGTCGCGGTCGCCGAGGCCGAGCCGGCCGCCGGGGAGACCGCCGAGGGCGGCGACTTCGAGTGGGACGACGAGGAGGAGTCCGAGGCGCTGCGGCAGGCCCGCAAGGACGCCGAGATGACCGCCTCGGCGGACTCGGTCCGGGCCTACCTCAAGCAGATCGGCAAGGTCGCCCTCCTCAACGCCGAGGAGGAGGTCGACCTCGCCAAGCGCATCGAGGCCGGGCTCTACGCCGCCGAGCGGCTGCGCCAGGTCGAGGAGGAGGGCCAGAAGCTCTCCCCGCAGATGCGCCGCGACCTCAACTGGATCGTCCGCGACGGCGAGCGCGCCAAGAACCACCTGCTGGAGGCCAACCTCCGCCTCGTGGTCTCCCTGGCCAAGCGCTACACCGGCCGCGGCATGGCGTTCCTGGACCTCATCCAGGAGGGCAACCTGGGCCTCATCCGTGCGGTCGAGAAGTTCGACTACACCAAGGGCTACAAGTTCTCCACCTACGCCACCTGGTGGATCCGCCAGGCGATCACCCGCGCCATGGCCGACCAGGCCCGCACCATCCGCATCCCGGTGCACATGGTCGAGGTCATCAACAAGCTCGGCCGCATCCAGCGCGAGCTGCTCCAGGACCTCGGCCGCGAGCCGACCCCGGAGGAGCTGGCCAAGGAGATGGACATCACCCCGGACAAGGTGCTGGAGATCCAGCAGTACGCCCGGGAGCCCATCAGCCTCGACCAGACGATCGGCGACGAGGGCGACAGCCAGCTCGGCGACTTCATCGAGGACTCCGAGGCCGTCGTGGCCGTCGACGCGGTGAGCTTCACGCTGATGCAGGACCAGCTGACCAGCGTGCTGCAGACGCTGTCGGAGCGGGAGGCCGGCGTCGTCCGGCTGCGCTTCGGGCTCACCGACGGGCAGCCGCGCACCCTCGACGAGATCGGCCAGGTCTACGGCGTGACCCGTGAGCGGATCCGCCAGATCGAGTCCAAGACCATGTCGAAGCTGCGCCACCCCAGCCGCTCGCAGGTCCTGCGCGACTACCTGGACTGACCCCGCTCGACCCCGCCGACCCCCGGCCCGTCCCACGGGCCGGGGGTCGGCTGCGTCCTGCGGCGGAGCGCCGCCGCGCCCGGGGGCCCTGGCCGGGAACGGCGAGGCCAGCGCCGTACCGTGCGGGACGTCGTCGTCCTCACCCGGCAGGAGCAGCCCGACCGTGCGCGCATACCTCGACGTCTGGCGGCTGCCCTCGGCCCCCGCGCTCCTGCTCGGCGGGCTGGTCGGGCGCCTGCCCGCGGCGATGGTCCCGCTCGCCCTGCTGCTGATGGTGCAGGAGGAGACCGGCTCGTTCGCGGTCGGCGGGATCTCCACGGCGGCGATCGGCATCGCGATGGCCGTGATGGCGCCGATCCTCGGCCGGCTGGCCGACCGTCGCTCCCCCCGCCCGGTCCTGCTGGCGCAGGCGCTGGTCTACCCGCTGCTGCTCGCCGTCCTCGTGGTCGTCGTCCGCGCCGGGTCCGCCACCGCGCTCGTCGTCGCGGCCTCGGCCGCGGCCGGGGCGGCGACCCCGCTGGTCTCCGGCACGGTCCGGGCGCTCTGGGCCCGGACGGAACCGGTGTCGCTGCGCCCGACCGCCTTCGCGCTGGACGCCACGACGACCGAGCTCGTCTTCGTGGTGGGGCCGGCGCTGGTCGCGGTCCTGGCGGTGCCGGTGAGCCCGGTGCTGGCCGTGGCGGTGGCCGGCGCGGCCGGGACGGCCGGCTCGCTGCTCATCGCCGTGTCGCGGCCGATGCGCGCGTGGCCGACGGCCGAGGGCGGCGAGCGGCGCGGCCTGCTCGCGACGGTCGGGGCACCGGGCGTGGCCCGGGTGCTGCTGACCGCCACCGCGGTGATGACGGGGTTCGGCGCGCTGGAGGTCGCCATCCCGGCCTTCGCCACGGAGGCCGGGACCCCCGGCGCCGCGGGGGTCCTGGTGTCGGTGTGGTCGGTCGGCTCGGTGTTCGGCGGGCTCTGGTTCGGCTCCCGCGTGTTCCGGATGCCCCTGCCGAAGCAGTACGTGTGGAGCCTGCTGGCCGTGGCCCTCGGGACGGCGCCGCTGGCCGCCGCCTCGAGCACCTGGGCGCTCGGGGCCGTGCTGTTCGTCGGCGGGTCGGCCCTGGCCCCCATGCTGACCGTGCAGAACGCGCTGATGGGCCAGCTGTCCCCCGCCGGGGCCGCCACCGAGGCGTTCACGTGGCTGTCCACGGTCACCTTCGGCGCGGCGGCCGTGGGGACGGCCGTGGCCGGCCTGGTCATCGAGAGCCGGTGGGGCGTGACCGGGGCCTTCCTGATGGCGACCGCGGGGGCCGTCCTCGCCCTGCTGCTGTCCCTGCGGACGACGCGGGGCGACGTCGCCCGGCTCTCCGCGGCGGCGTACCAGCCCTGACGCCCCGCCCGGTCAGCCGGGCGGGCGCGGCACCGTCCGGTGGGCGGCGCGGTAGGCGGCCGGACTCGAGCCGTGCGCCCGCTTGAACTCGTTGATGAACTGGCTGGCGTCGTAGTAGCCCCAGCGCATGGCGATCGTCTGCACCAGGTCGTCGGTCCGCAGCAGGTCCCGGCCGGCCCCGGCGACCCGGCGCCGCCGCACCAGGGACCGGAAGCTGTCGCCGGACTCGGTGAACAGCCGGTGCAGCGACCGGACCGAGATCCCGTGGTGCTCGGCCGCCTGCTCGGCCGTCAGGTTCCCCAGCGGCAGGTTCTCCTCGACCCAGCGGCAGACGGCCACGCGCATCGCATCGCCGACGGCGGCGCCCGGCGGCAGCCGCCGCTCGCGCACGACGCACAGCAGGAGGTCGACCACGGCGTCGCGGGCGGCGGCGGCCGACGTCGCGTCGAAGCGGTCGGCGTTGGCCGTCACCGCGAGGACCAGGCTGCGCAGCACGGCGAGGGTCGGCTCGTCGGCACCCACGGCCGCGCTGCGCCGCAGCGAGCAGGACGGCGACATGTGCAGCGCCGACTTCGGGACGAGCAGCATCGTCTGCGCCATCGGGTCCAGCACCTCGGCCTCCACCAGGATGCTCGCGTCCCACACGTCCATCGACGTGGTCGAGACGAACTCCCGGTTGTCACCCAGCACCACCCGCTCGGTGAACGTCCGCGTCTTCACCGACACCCCGATGTGCTCGGCGGCGGCGGTCCCGGTGGTCCACCGGGACCCGAACGGGTCGGACTCGACGTCGATGAGGGCGATGTCCTGCACCATCCGCCGGCGCAGCCGGCCCCGGAACGCCGTGAGCTGCTCGGGGATCCAGACTGCGTCGGCGATCCCGCTGCCGACGTAGGCGGCACTCCAGGCACGCAGCCGCGCAGGGTCGACCGGTCCGCTCACCTCGAGCGCCGCGCCGGCTCGCACCGTCGTCATCCGGACCTCCTCGCCGACCGTGTCGTCCGCGGCGCCGCGCCGGTCCCGCGCCCCGGCGCGCCCTCGGGGGACGGCGTCGGGCCGCGGAGCGTCGTGGTCCCGGCTCGCGGACCCGCCATCATGGTCCTCCTCCCCGCGCAGGAGGGCCCGCGCGACGCGCGAGCCCTCCTGGCGGCCACGCCGCGGCCGGGTCAGAGACCGAGGTGGTCGGCCAGCTCGCGGCCGCTGTCGACGAACCAGACCCCGGCCGGCGAGCCCTTCGTCTGCTGCGAGCGGAAGCCCAGGATCGACTGCACCCGGGTGGGCAGCGTCCGGACCAGGTCGAGGTCCACGATGAACAGGTAGGGCTCCTCGGGCGTCAGGTAGCTCGGCTGCAGCGGCAGCGCGATCCCCCGGCGGTGCTCGTCCGCGGTCCGGTTGGCGCCGCCGCCGTGGACGACCTTGCCGGAGAAGAAGAAGGCGTCGCCGGCCTCCATCTCGACGGGGACCGTCATCTCCTGGGTGCCGCGGTCGGTGTAGTCGGGCCAGGTGTTGCTGCCCGGGATGACGCGGGTCCCGCCGTTGGCGTCGGTGAACTCCGTGAGCGCGATCATGAAGTTGACCATCACCTCCGGCCCGGCCTGGCCCATCCCCACGAACGGCGGGTGGTCCTCGAGGTCGCGGTGCAGCGTCTGCGGCGCGTTCCCGGGGCCGATCTGGATGAGCTGGGCGGTGGTCATCCAGTACGAGCCCGACTCCTCCTCGAACACCGCGCGGCACAGGTCGTGCAGCAGGTCGAGGTCCAGGACCTCCTCGCGGAAGGTCCGGCTGCGCACCACCAGGCGGTTCATCCGCTTGGTCTGCCGGCCGTGGAAGTCCGCCGCCGCCTCGGTGTCGTGCGCGGGGTTGCCCGCCTTGACGCCCTCGAGGTGGGGGTCGAGCTCGGCGTTGACCGCACGCACCTGCTCCGGGGAGAGGAACCCCTGCAGGATCACCCCGCCGTCCTCGCGGTAGACCTGCAGGAGGTCCTCGAGCGGAGCGGTGGCGGGCAGCCGGCGCAGGCCGCGGGTCGTCGTCGTGGTCATGGGAGGTCCCCTTCGCCGTGGCGGGTGTGTCCTGCACAACATCGCCCGGCCGGCGGCGCCCGGATTGGGGTCGTCTGCCACGGGGTTGGACGACGGGGTGGACGGCGCGGCCGGGGGTCCCCCGCCGGCGGTCCGGGCCGTCGCGTCGCGGCCGGGACCAGCGGGAAGACGCCGCGGTGGGCCGCCGCCGCGGGCACGCGGTGCAGGGCGGCCGGCGCGGTCATCTCGGGGAGGTCACGATCTCACCCCCAGGGGCCGGAGGAGCCGTGTACGGCCACACCTGTCGGGTATCGGGCGTAGCGTTGGGGACGCACACGACAGCAGCGGACCCACGGCCGGACCACAACCCGGCGCACGGAACCACGACAGCACGACCGACGACAGATCAGCACGACCCAGTGATGAGTCCCTGCTGGACCCACCGGCACCACCGGCCACGGCCGACCCGACCTCGCGGCGGGTCCCGCAGCCGCCCCGCCGGCCCGGGAACACGGGAGGCCATCCTGGCGCTGTGCAGGAGGCCGATCCGCAGCCGCGGGTCCGTGCGGTAGAGAGCGAGTGATGACCCAGATGACCCAGACGCTGACGACGACCACGCCCGCCGACGACCTCGTCGTCCCCTTCCACTGCGACCGCTGTGGGGCGCTGGCCAAGGTGCGGGTCGTCCTCCCCAGCGGCAGCGACCTCGTGTTCTGCGGGCACCACGCCCGCGAGTACGAGGGCAAGCTCCGCGACATGGCCGCCGACATCATCGAGACCGACGGCGAGTAGCCCCGGCCTCACCCGAAGGAGGCGCTATCGTCGCGGACAGCGATGAAGCCCTCACCCGACGCCGCCGCCGGTGTCCCCCGTTCGCGTGATGCGTACGAGGGCCCGGCGGCTCCGTCGTTCCCGGGTAGCACCGGTCGACGGCCACCCGAGGAACACCCCATGCCGCAGCGCCCCGAGATCTCCGACGACACCGCCCGCGCGGGCGACGCCGTCCCCACCCCCGCCGAGCCCGGCCCGGCCGAGCCCAGCCCGGTCGAGCCCGGCCCTACCGAGGCCAGCCCCGCCGACCCGTCTGCCGGCACACCGGCTGCAGGGGCGCCCGCGGCGGCCGCCGAGCCGACCGCCGGAGCCGACGCCCCTCCGGTCGACGCCGCCCCGGCCGCCCCTCCGGCCGTCGCCGACCCGGTCCCCGTCGACACCGGGCCCGTCGACACCGCGCCCGCCGACACCAAGCCCGTCGACACCGCGCCCGCCACCCCTCCGGCCGTCGCTGACGCGGCGCCCGCCGACGCGGCGCCCGCCGACGTCGTGCCCGCGGGTCCCGCGGCCGGTGAGCAGGGGCTGTCCGACGACACGCGCCCGGTCCCGCGCGACCGCGGCCCGCTCCCCGGCGAGATGGCGCCGCCGCCCGCGGCCGCCTCCGTCGCGGCGCCCGCGGCCGAGTGGGACCGGACGGCCGACCTCCGCCTCCCCGCCGGCCAGGTCCCGGGCCAGCAGGCCGCACCGGCCGACGACGACACCGCCGCCCTCCCCCCGACCCCGGGCGGCCCGGTGCCGCCGGCCCCCGACGGCCCCCGGGACGACGGCCCGGGCGACGACGGCCCCGGCGACGACGGCCCCGGTGACGACGGTCCCGGCGACGGCGGCCCACCCCCGGGCGCGCGGCGCGCCTGGTGGCGCCGCCCGGCGGTCCTCGCTCCCGCCGCCGCGGTCGTCGTCCTGGGCGGCGCGTACGCCGCCGACCTCGTGGTGGCCGGCGACGGCGTCCCGCGCAACACCGTGGTGTCCGGCATCGACATCGGCGGACTGTCCCCCGCCGAGGCGGCCCGGACCCTGGAGGACCGGCTCGCGCCGCGGGTGGTCGCCGACCACACCGTCGTCGCCGACGACGTCACCGCGCCGCTGTCCCCCGCCGCCGCCGGCATCGCCCTCGACGTCGACGCCACGGTCGAGGCCGCGTCCGGCCAGCCGCTGAACCCGTGGACGCGGGTCACCAGCTTCTTCACCGACCGCGAGGTCGAGCCGGTGATCTCCGGCGACGACACCGCCCTCGCCGCCCAGGTCGAGGCCATCGCCGCGGAGGTCGACCGCCCGCCGGTGGACGCCACGATCGCGCTCGACGGCACCTCGGCGTCCGTCGTCGCGCCGCAGGTCGGCCGCGAGCTGGACCGGGACGCGGCGGCTGCGGCCGTCACCGCCGCCCTGGCCTCCGGCGGCGACCCGGCGCAGCCGATCGAGCTGCCGGTCGAGGAGGCCGGGTTCCGGGTCGACGCCGACGAGGCGCAGCGCGTCCTCGACGAGGTCGTCACCCCGGGCCTGGCGGCGCCGGTCACCGTGGCCAGCTCCGACGGCAGCGCCTCGGTCGAGGTCCCCGTCGAGGCCATCGCCGGCTCCCTGACCTTCACCCCGCAGGACGACGGCGAGCTCGTCGTCGGAATCGACCCCGCCCGGCTGGTCGAGGCCATGGAGGACGGGTTCGCCGCCTTCGGCACGCCGGCCCAGGACGCCCGCTTCGAGATCTCCGGCGGCGAGGTGCAGGTCGTGCCGTCGGTCGACGGCACCGGCGTCGACCCCGCGGCGCTGGCCGCGCAGGTCGTCGAGGTGCTGCCGGCCCCGGCGCCCCGCCAGGTCACCGCCGAGCTGGGCCCGGTGCCGGCCGACCTCACCACCGAGGAGGCGCAGGCGCTGGGCATCCGCGAGGAGATCAGCAGCTTCACCACCACCACGCAGAGCAGCGCCAGCGGTACCAACATCCGCGTGGTCGCCGAGGAGGTGGACGGCGCGCTGGTGCTACCCGGCGAGACGTTCAGCCTCAACGACTTCACCGGCCCGCGGGGCACCGCCCAGGGTTACGTGCCGGCCAACGTCATCAGCGGCGGGCGGCTGTCCACGGCGGTCGGCGGCGGCATCAGCCAGTTCGCGACGACGATGTTCAACGCCGTCTTCTTCGCCGGGCTCGAGGACGTCTACCACAAGCCGCACAGCTTCTACATCAGCCGCTACCCGGCCGGCCGCGAGGCCACCGTGTACGAGGGCCAGATCGACCTGCAGTGGCGCAACGACTCCGACACCGGTGTCTACGTCGACACCGCCTGGGAGCCGCGCGCCGGGGGTGGCGGCTCGGTGACGGTGACCTTCTACGGGACCCGGCGCTACGAGATCGAGGCCGTCGAGGGGCCGCGGACCAACTCCCGGCAGCCCGCCGTCCTGGAGCGCCCGGACGACGGCGACTGCATCGCCCAGTCCGGCGTCCCCGGCTTCGACGTGACCGTGACCCGGATCTTCCGCGACCTGCAGACCGGTGCGGAGCTGCGCCGGGAGACGTTCGACACCTCCTACGCCGCCGAGGCCGTCATCACCTGCGTGCCGGTGCCGCCCCCGGCGGACCCGGCCGCGCCGCCCGCCACGCCGGGCCAGACCCCGGCGGCGGGGCCGGCGGGGCGTCGCCCCGGCGGGCGGCGGGCCGGCTGACCTCCGGCCGCGGCGCCCGTCCCGCCGCGGCCGCGCCGGGCGCCGTCCCGGTCCACCCCGGGCGGGCGTGCACACTGGTCCGGTGAGCGCCGTGCTGCCCGGGGACTCCCCGGCTCGGGCCGGCGAGCCCGTCGACCCGCCGGGGAACCCCCCGCCCGGCGGCAGCACCGCGTCCGGCGCGGGAGCGACCCGGCCCGGGTGGGCGACCGCGGTCCGGGTGCCGTTCCGGGTGCTGGGCCGC
This sequence comes from Blastococcus sp. SYSU D00695, assembly GCF_054050555.1. NCBI lineage: Bacteria > Bacillati > Actinomycetota > Actinomycetes > Geodermatophilales > Geodermatophilaceae > Blastococcus > Blastococcus sp. SYSU D00695. Next base: position 150,774 of record NZ_JBJGZP010000005.1, read on the forward strand.
ACCGTGGCCAAGGCGTGGTCCGACCGCATCCTCGGGCTGTCCGGGGAGGCGGCGTTCTGGCAGGTGCTGTCGATCCCGCCGCTGCTGATCGCCCTCCTGGGGTCCCTGGGCTTCCTCGGGGACTGGATTGGTGGCGACACGGTCGCGCGCATCGAGGAGCAGCTGGTCGACGCCTCGGCCACCGCGCTCACCCCGGACGTGGTGGACGACCTGGTGCGGCCGACGCTCACCGACATCCTGGGCTCCGGCCGGCTCGACGTCGTCAGCGTCGGCTTCCTGGTGACCCTCTGGGCGGGCTCCTCGGCCACGGCCACCTTCATGAACACGATCGTCATCGCGTACGGGCAGCGCGACGTCCGCGGACCGATCGCCACCCGGCTCATGGCGCTGTGGCTGTTCGTCGTGGGGCTGCTGCTGGCGGTGCTCACCCTGCCGCTGCTGGTGCTCGGCCCGGGCCTGCTCGTGGACCTGTTCGCCGAGAGCTGGCAGGGGACGGCGACCGTGCTGGTCAACGCCGTCTACGGGCCCGTGGTGCTCATCGGCCTGCTGGTGGGGCTGACGAGCTTCTACCACGTGATCCTGCCGCGGCGGCTGCCGTGGCGGCGGCACCTGCCCGGCACGGTGCTGGCGATGGCCTTCTTCTGGGTGGCCGCGACGATCCTGCGCGTCTACATCGCCGACATCCTGGTGGCGGCGCTGCCCTACGGGGCGCTGGCCACCCCCATCGCGGTCCTGCTGTTCTGCTTCTTCTTCGGCATGGCCATCCTGCTGGGCGCCGAGCTGAACGCGACGATCCAGGAGCGGTGGCCGGCGCCGCTGCGCCGGCACGAGAAGCGCCGCCAGCAGCGGCGGGCCGAGAAGCTGGAGCGCGCCCGCCAGCTCGACGCGCTGTGACCCCGCCCGCCGGAGCCGGCTACTCCTTGCGGAGCTGCTCGTAGACCTCCTTGCAGGCCGGGCACACCGGGCTGCCGGGCTTCGGGCTCTTCGTCACCGGGAAGACCTCGCCACACAGCGCCTCCACCAGCGTGCCCATGACCGCACTTTCGGCGATCTTGTTCTTGCGCACGTAGTGGAAGACCTCGTTGGCGCTGCCGGTGTCGCCCTCGCGGACGTCGGGCTTCTCGAGGAGGTCGCTGCTGCTCACGGGGTGCTCCCTGGCTCGGCGGGCGGACTGCGGCGGACGGGCCCCGGACGGACCCGTGTCCGGGCCGGCGCGGACCCGCCGGCCGACGTCCATGATGACAGGGTGACCGGGCTCCCCTCCCCCGCCGTGCAGCTGTCCTCCGAGGTGGCCGCGGCGCTGGCCGCGGGCGCGCCCGTCGTCGCCCTGGAGAGCACGCTGCTCGCCCACGGCCTGCCGCGCCCGGACAACCGGGCCGCCGCCGACGAGGTCGAGGCGGCCGTGCGGGCCGGCGGCGCGGTGCCGGCGACGATCGCGGTGCTGGACGGCGTCCCGCACGTGGGCCTCACCCCCGCCCAGGTCGACCGCGTCTGCGCCGATCCCGACCTGGCCAAGCTCGGGGTCCGCGACCTGCCGGTGGCCGCGGCCCTGGGCCTGTCCGGGGCCACCACCGTCTCCTCGACCGCGCTGCTGGCCGAGCGCGCCGGCATCGGCGTGTTCGCCACCGGCGGCCTCGGCGGGGTGCACCGGCAGTCGGTCGAGACGTTCGACGAGTCCGCCGACCTCACCGCGCTGTCGCGCACGTCCCTGGCGGTCGTCTGCGCCGGCGTGAAGTCGATCCTCGACGTCCCCGCGACCCTCGAGCGGCTGGAGAGCCTCTCGGTGACCGTCGTCGGCTACCGCACCCGGACCTTCCCCGGTTTCTACGTGGCCGACTCGGGGTCGACCGTGGACTGGTCGGTGGACGACCCGGCGGAGGCCGCCGCGGTGCTCGCCGCCCGACGCCGGCTGTCCCCCGGGGCGGTCGTGGTGGCCAACCCGCTGCCGGTCGAGGAGGAGCTGGACCGCGGCCTGCACGACCGGGTGATCGCCGACGCGCTGGCGGCCGCCGACGCCTACGACGTGCGGGGCAAGGCGGTGACGCCGTTCGTCCTGGACCACCTGCACCGGGCCAGCGCGGGCGCGACGCTCGCGGTCAACGTGCGGCTGGTGCTGCGCAACGCGGAGCTGGCCGGGCGGATCGCCGCGGCGCTGGCCGCGCTGCCGGCCTGACCCGCGGCCGCCGGACGTGGGGCGCGCCGTGGTCGTCGTCGGGGACGCGGCGACCGACGTCGTCGCCGTCCTCGCCGGGGAGCCCGCGCCCGGCTCGGACCGCCCCGCGACCATCCGCACCCGCGGCGGCGGTGCCGGTGCCAACGTGGCGGTGCACCTGGCCCGGCTCGGCGTCGCGGTGACCTTCGCCGGCTGCGTGGGCGCGGACCCCGCCGGGGAGGCGCTGCGGGCGGAGCTGGCCGCGGCGGGGGTGGCGCTCGCCGTCCGGACGGTGCCCGGCGGGGTCACCGGGACGATCGTCAGCCTCGTGGAGCCCGGCGGGCAGCGCAGCATGGTCGCCGACCGCGGGGCCAACCTGGAGCTCGTGGCGGACGACGTCCCGCCGCCGTCGGCCGGGACGCACCTGCACCTGTCGGGCTACACGCTGCTGGACCCGCGCCCGCGCACCGCCGGGCTGGCGGCGCTGGCCGCCGCGGCGGCCGCGGGCGCCACCACCTCCCTGGACCCCGCCTCCACCGGCCCGCTGGCCCGCTACGGCGTCGACCGCTGGCTGGCCGACACGGCCGGCGTGACGCTGCTGCTGCCCAACGCCGACGAGGCGCGGCTGCTCACCGGCTGCGCGGACGTCGCCGACGCGGCGCGGGCGCTCGCCGGCCGGCACCCGGCCGTCGCGGTGACGCTCGGCGCGGACGGCGCGCTGTGGTGCGCCGGCGACCTCCTCGTGCACCGGCCCGCGCCCCCGACGACCGTGCTCGACACCACCGGCGCCGGCGACGCCTTCACCGCCGGCCTGCTGGCCGCCTGGCCGGCCGGGGACGCCGGCCGGGCACCGGAGGCGGCCGCCGCGGCGCTCCTCGACGCCGGCATGGCGGTCGCCGCCGACGTGGTGCGGCGGCCGGGAGCGCGCTGACCCGCGGATGGGTCAACCGTGACTCGATCGTGACCCACGAATCGCCAAGGACACCCTAAGTTCGGTTAGGCAACCCTCAGCCCGTCTCGATGGGGCCGCCGGACCGCGCGACGCGCCGGACCGCGGGGGTGCACTCACCGGGGCGCCCCGCGCGCCCGCTCCGACCGGAAGGACACCATGCGCCGCGCTCCGCGACTGGCCGCGCTCACCACCGCCGCCCTCCTCGTCGGCGGCCTCGCCGCCTGCGGTGAGGACTCCTCGGACGACGCCGCGGGCGCCGACGACAGCGTCACCGTCGAGCACGCCTTCGGCACCACGACGATCGAGGGGACGCCGGAGCGCGTCGCGACGGTGGCCTGGGCCAACCACGAGGTCCCGCTGGCGCTCGGCGTCGTCCCCGTCGGCATGGCCGCGGCCAACTTCGGCGACGACGACGGCGACGGCCTGCTGCCCTGGGTCTCCGAGCGCCTGGAGGAGCTGGGCGGCGAGACGCCCGTGCTGTTCGACGAGACCGACGGCATCGACTTCGAGGCCGTCGCCGACACCCAGCCCGACGTGATCCTGGCCGGCTACTCGGGCCTCACGCAGGAGGACTACGACACCCTCAGCGAGATCGCCCCGACCATCGCCTTCCCCGAGGCGCCGTGGGCGACCCCGTGGCGCGAGATGATCGAGATCAACTCGGCCGGCATGGGGATGGCCGAGGAGGGCGACGAGCTGATCGCCGACCTCGAGCAGCAGATCGAGGACACCGTGGCGGAGCACCCGCAGCTCGAGGGCGTGAACACGATGTTCCTCACGCACGTCGACACCACCGACCTCAGCGAGGTCAGCTACTACACGCCGTTCGACACCCGGAGCGCGTTCTTCGCCGACCTCGGCCTGGGCACGCCCCCCAGCATCACCGCCGCGTCGACCGACCCGGAGCAGTTCTCGGGCACGATCAGCGCCGAGCAGATCGACACCCTCGACGACGTGCAGATCATCGTGACCTACGGCGACCAGTCGCTGGTGGACGCGCTGAAGGCCGACCCGCTGCTGTCGCAGATGCCCGCGGTGGCCGACGACGCGATCGTGCTGCTGCCCGACACCCCGCTCGGCACCGCGGCCAACCCCACCCCCCTGGCGATCTCCTGGGTGCTCGAGGACTACGTGACCATGCTGGCCGAGGCCGCCGACAAGGCCGTGGCGCCGGCCGCGTGACCGGTCCCTCGTGACCTCGGTCCACCCCGCACCGACCCCGGACACCGCCGCCGCGCGGCGTCCGGGGTCGGTGCGCGTGCTCTGGCTGCTGCTCGTCGTGGCCGCCCTCGTCCTGCTGGCGGCCGCGTCCGTGGCGATCGGCTCCCGCGGCGTGGGCTGGTCGGACATCCTGGCCGCGCTCGGCGGCTCCTCGGACACCATCGAGGAGGCCGCGGTCACCAAGCGGATCCCGCGCACGGTGCTGGCCGTCCTGGTCGGCGCCGCCCTCGGGCTGGCCGGCGCCGTGATGCAGGGGGTGACCCGCAACCCGCTGGCCGACCCGGGCGTCCTGGGCATCAACATGGGCGCCTCGCTGGCCGTCGTGGCCGGCATCGCGTGGTTCGGCCTGTTCTCGGCGACCAGCAAGATCGCCACCGCGATCACCGGCGCCGCCCTGGCCGCGGTGTTCGTCTACGCCGTCGGGTCCCTGGGCCGCGGCGGCGCGACCCCTCTCAAGCTGGCGCTGGCCGGCGCCGCGACGTCGGCGGCCCTGACCTCGTTCGTCACGGCGATCGCCCTGCCGCGTGGGGACATCGCCGCCGACGTCCAGTCCTTCCAGGTCGGCGGGGTCGGCGGGGCCACCTTCGCCACCATCACCCCGGTGCTGCCGTTCCTCGTGGCCGGGCTCGCCATCAGCCTGCTGTCGGCCCGCAGCCTGAACTCCCTGGCCCTGGGCGACGAGCTCGCCGCCGGCCTCGGCGAGCGCGTGGCCCTGGCGCGCGGGGTCGCGGCGCTGGGCTCGGTGCTGCTGTGCGGCGCGGCGACCGCCGTCGCGGGCCCGATCTGGTTCGTCGGGCTGGTCGTCCCGCACCTGTGCCGGCTGCTCGTCGGGGTGGACCACCGGTGGCTGCTCCCCTTCTCGGCGCTCGCCGGGGCGTGCCTGCTGGTCGCCTCCGACGTGATCGGCCGCGTCGTGGCCCGGCCCTCCGAGCTCGACGTCGGCATCATCACCGCCCTGGTCGGGGCGCCGGTCTTCATCGCGATCGTCCGCCGGCAGAAGGTGCGCGCGCTGTGACCGCCGTCGTCCCGGTCCCCGACGCCACCGTCGAGACCGTCACCCGCGACCGGGTCCGCCGCGCCTCCCGGCGCCGGGTGGTCATCGCGGTGCTCGGGACGCTGCTGGTCGCCGGCTTCGCCGTCACGCTGATGGTCGGGCAGACCACCTACCCGCCCGGCGACGTGCTCCGCGTGCTGCTGGGCGAGCGCGTGCCCGGCGCCACCTTCACCGTCGGGCGCCTGCGGCTGCCGCGCGGGGTCCTCGCGATCGTCGCCGGGCTGAGCTTCGGCCTGGCCGGCGTCACGTTCCAGACGATGCTGCGCAACCCGCTGGCCAGCCCCGACGTCATCGGCATCAGCTCGGGCGCCAGCGCGGCCGCCGTCACCGGCATCGTCATCTTCTCCCTCGGCGGGACGGCGGTCTCCACCCTCGCCGTCGTCGCCGCCCTGGGCGTCGCGCTCGTCATCTACCTGCTGGCGTTCCGCAACGGCGTCGCGGGCACCCGCCTCATCCTGATCGGCATCGGCGTCGGCGCGATGCTCAACAGCGTCGTCTCCTACGTGCTGACCAAGGCCGGCGCCTGGGACTACCAGGAGGCGCTGCGCTGGCTGACCGGCAGCCTCAACGGCACGACCTGGGAGGCGGTCGCCCCCGCCCTGGTCGCCCTCGTCGTGCTCGCGCCGGTGCTGCTCGGGCAGACGAGGAACCTGTCGGCGCTGCAGCTCGGCGACGACACCGCCTCGGCGCTGGGCGTCCGGGTGGAGCGCACCCGCGTCGTGGCGATCGTCTGCGCGGTCGGGCTCGTCGCATTCGCCACCGCCGCGTGCGGCCCGATCGCGTTCGTGTCGTTCCTCGCCGGGCCGATCGCCGCGCGGATCGTCGGGCCGAACGGGTCCCTGCTGGTCCCGGCGGCGCTGGTCGGGGCCCTGCTCGTGCTGGTCGCCGACCTGGTCGGGCAGTTCGCGCTGGGCACCCGCTACCCCGTCGGCGTCGTCACCGGCGTGCTGGGCGCGCCGTACCTGATCTACCTCATCGTCCGCACCAACCGCGGCGGTGGTTCGGTGTGAGCGGCCCGCCGCCGGCGCCGGCCGCGCCGCACCCGAGCGAACGGAGCACACCGTGACCGCCACCCACTCGCTCGCGGCCGAGCAGCTCACGCTCGCCTACGGCGACCGCACGGTCATCGAGGGCCTGGACCTCGCCGTCCCGGCGGGGCGGATCACCGCCATCGTCGGCGCGAACGCGTGCGGGAAGTCGACGCTGCTGCGGTCCATGTCGCGGCTGCTCTCCCCCCGTGCGGGCCAGGTGCTGCTGGACGGCCGGGCGGTGCACCGCACGCCGGCCAAGGAGCTCGCCCGCACCCTCGGGCTGCTCCCCCAGTCGCCCATCGCCCCCGAGGGCATCACCGTGGCCGACCTGGTCGGCCGCGGCCGGCACCCGCACCAGGGCGTGTTCTCGCGCTGGAGCCGGGAGGACGACGCCGCGGTGGCCGCCGCGCTGGAGGCGACGCAGACGACGGCGCTGGCCGACCGGGCGGTCGACGAGCTGTCCGGCGGTCAGCGGCAGCGGGTGTGGATCGCGATGGCCCTGGCCCAGCAGACCGACCTGCTGCTGCTGGACGAGCCGACGACCTTCCTCGACGTCGCCCACCAGGTCGAGGTGCTGGACCTGCTCACCGACCTGAACCGCACCCGCGGGACGACGATCGTGATGGTGCTGCACGACCTGAACCTGGCCGCGCGCTACGCCGACCACCTCGTCGCCCTGGCCGCCGGCCGGATCCACGCCGCCGGCAGCCCGGCCGACGTGCTCACCGAGGAGTGCGTGCGGGCCGTGTTCGGGCTGGACAGCCGGGTGGTCGTGGACCCGACGTCCGGCGCACCGCTGATGCTCCCGCTGGGCCGCCACCACGTGGGCACGCCGGCGGAGGTGTCCCCGCGCGGCTGAGGGCCCCCCGGGTCGGTGCGCTGGGGGTCGGTGCGCCGGGGTCAGTGCTCGATGACCCGACCCGGCTCGATGGCCCGGCGGGCGGCGGCCGGGTCGGCGAGGATCCGGTCCGGCGCCGGCGGCCGGTAGCGGTTGGGGTCGAGCTTCTTCTTCGGTGGGGCGTCGTTGGCCATGACGACGGCGATCCAGGGCAGGACGGTGCCGAGGACGGCGAAGCCGATCGCCAGCCACAGGGTCTGGTAGAACGCCGCGGCCAGCACGACGCTGACCAGGCGCACGCCCATCGTCATCACGTAGCGGCGCTTCCGCGCGGCGTGCTGCTCGGCGAGGCTCGGCGCCGCCTCGGTGATGAGGACCGGCTCTGCTCGCCGGGATCGTGCGGACTGCTGGCTGGAGGCCACGGGTGCCCTTCCCTGGACCGGCCGGGGGGTGGTGGCGAGGAGTCGGCGAGCGGATCCGTCGGCCCCGGAGCCCCCGGCTCCTGCCGCCCATCGTGCCACCGGATCGCGCGCGACGCAGGTACCTGGGCCGCCCGCTGCGGACCCGGTCTAGGAGGTCGCCGCGGCCTTCGCCGCCCGCTTCTTCTCCTGCTTGGTGCGGCGCACCTCGGCCAGCGACTCGGGCCCGGTGATGTCGGCGACCGACCGGTGGGACCCCTCCTCGCCGTACTCGCCGGCGGCCTCCCGCCAGCCCGGCGGCGCGACGCCGTACCGCTTGCCGAGCAGCGCGACGAGGATCTTCGCCTTCTGCGCGCCGAAGCCGGGCAGCTCACCGATCCGGCGCAGCAGCGTCGTCCCGTCGGGGGCGTCGGCCCACAGCGCGTCGGCGCGGCCGTCGTAGCGCTCGACCAGCAGCCGGCACACCGCCTGGGCGCGCGCGGCCATGGAGCCGGGATAGCGGTGGACGGCGGGCGGTCCCTGGAACCAGGCGGCCACCTGCCCGGGGTCGGCGTCGGCGAGCTGCGCCGCGGAGAGGGTGTCGACCCCCATCCGGTCGGCCAGCAGCCGCGGGCCGGCGAAGGCACGCTCCATCGGGAACTGCTGGTCGAACAGCATGCCCAGCAGCAGCGCCAGCGGGTCGCGGCCCAGCAGCTCGTCGGCGCGCGGGTCCTGGGTGAGCGTCAACTGAGGCACACCGGAGATGGTGCCGTAGGGCGATCAGAGGGCGATCAGCTCCCCCATCCCGACGTCGCTCCGCACAGGGACACGCACGTGCGGCTGTAGCTGCTCGCCGACGAGCGGGACGCGACACGGGGGTCAACCGCACCCCCGGTCACGTCCGAACTCGCCTGTCCCGCCCAGGGTGCAGGCTGGAGGCACTACCCGACGGCCGGCCCGATGGGACCGAGAGCCGCCCCCGGCGCACGTGGCCCTTCCTTCAGCTCGACGAAGATGACGTGGCTGTCGGTGTCGCCGATGTTGTGGCCCGCGTGCTGCTGGGCGTCGAGCCACCCGACCCTTCCCGCGGCCAGTGTGACGTCGTGCGGTTCGTCGTCCTTCGAGTACATGCGCCGCCGGAAGGTGCTGAGAGCGACCAGGACGCTGTCGGGGTGTTCGTGCTGCGTCGTCTTGTCCCCTGGTACGTCCGTGTACTCCAGCACGCGCACGCGGTCGTTCTCGAAGACGACCTTGTAGTGGTCGGAGTTGGTGATGGTGGGGTCCAGGGTCACGGCCGGCTCCTCCGCTCGTGTGTGGTTCCGGCGGTGGGCCGCGGTCGGGTCCTCGGACGGGCCCGGCGGGGTTGCGCGGTCACCCGCCTGCTGATCGCCGGCCCGGTGCTGTCGACCTCGACCGACGGTGAGAAATCTAATGCACGCAAGCATGCACGTAAAGTGCTACCTTCCTGGGCATGCCTCGGCCCTATTCGATGGAGCGGCGGCAGCAGGCGGCCACCGAGATCCAGCGCCGCATCCTCGAAGCGGCGCTCGACGAGGTCGCTGCTGCCAACGGTGAGGTCACGCTCCAAGCGGTCGCCGCCCGGGCCGACGTGGCACTGCGCACGTTGTACAACCACTTCGCCGGCCGCGACCAGCTCCTGGCGGCGGCGTTCCGCCATCACGCAGAACAGACCCGGATCGCGGTCGATGCGCTCACCGTTCCCGATGCCGACCCCGAGCAACAACTGCGTCACGTCGTCGAGGCCTATCACCAGCGCTACGCCCGGATGGGGGCCCGGCTGAGCGCGCTGCTCGCGCTGCGCGGGTATCCCGAGCTGGACCACCAGGTCCGCGAGATCCGGGCGCAGCGGACCAGGCGACTCGGTCAGGTGATCGACCGCGCCGAGCAGGCGGGGATCCTCGAGATCCCACCGTCCACGGCCATCGCCCTCGCCTACACGCTCACCAGCCACGCCGGTTGGCAGACGCTCTGCGAGCAGGTCCACGACGGGGACGGCGAAGCCACGCGCCTCGCCAACGAGATGCTCTGCTCTGCTCTGTTCCACCACTGACGTCCGCGATCGCCGGCTCCTGGTGGACCGTGCCGGCCGCAACAGAGGGGCCGCGTGCCGGCCGCCGGAGCAGCGTCACGCAACACTGCTTCGTCGACGCACGTGCTGGTCGAACGGCATGCCCAGCAGCAGGGCGAGAAGCTCGCGCCCCAGGAACTCGTCGGCGCGCGGGTCCTGGGCGAGGGTCCGCTCCGGCACGGCGACATCCTGCCCGACCGGCGGGTGGGCCCGTCCGGCCGGAGGCTCAGTACTGCCCCTTGACCACGAAGTAGGACCCGCGGATGGTGCCGGCCAACTTCGACCGCTGGCGGGCGAACTTGAACCGGGACGCGAGCTCCTCGGGGACCTCCATCCCGTCGGACAGCTTGAAGCCCACGGCGCGCTTGGACCCCTCGGCCAGGCCGTACATCACGTTGACCGCCAGGCCGGACTCGTAGAACACGTAGGCCATCCGGGTGCCGTCGACCTCGAAGGCCGTGGCCTCCAGCGGTCGCGACGCGATGACGATGTCCCGCTCCTCGGCGAGGACGCGGTGCACCCAGTCGACCGTCTCCGCGGCCTCGCCCGCCGGGTCGACGGTGAAGACGTGACCGAACTTGTTCCGGTAGTAGCGGGCCTCGTTCGCCCGCAGCCCGGCGAGTGCCTCGGCAACCGGCGAGGACTCCAGCCCCTCGACGGACACCTGCTCGACGTCGACGACGTACGACACGAGGACCTCCCACGGACTCGACCGGCAGCGGACGGTAGCCGACGTCCGCGGGGGCGGGCGCCGGCAGCACCACGGACGGCGCCCGCGTCCGGGCGACGGAGGCCGGACCCGGTGATCAACTCCGAGTGAGGGCAGGCTAACCTTCGTTCTCGCGGCGAACCGGCCGCCCGACGTGAGGAGTCCTCGTGCCCACCCCCGCCCCCCGCACCGCGCTGCTGGCCGCCGCGACCGGCCTGCTGCTCCTCACCTCGGCCTGCGGAGCGGACACGTCCGGCGAGCCGGAGGCCGGCGCCGGCGCGGAGGACGGGTCCGACGCCTTCCCGGTGACGATCGACCACATCTGGGGCAGCACCACCGTCGAGGAGGAGCCCGAGCGGGTCGTCGTCCTCGGCGTGACCGACGCGGACCCGGTGCTCGCCCTCGGCGTCGTCCCGCAGGCGGTCTCCGGGTTCTCGTTCTACCTGGACGGGCTCGGCGTCGGCCCGTGGGCCGAGCCGTACCTCGACGGGGCCCGCCCCGACGTCCTCGCCTCGTCCAGCGACATCGACGTCGAGCAGATCGCCACCTACGACCCGGACCTGATCGTCGCGGTGTCGGCCGGGTTCGAGGAGCCGGTGTACGAGCAGCTCAGCCAGATCGCCCCGACCGTCGTGCGGCCGGCCGGCACCGACGCCTACGCCGTCCCCCGGGACGACGCGACCCGCATGATCGCCCGCGCCCTGGGCCAGGAGGCCCGCGGCGAGGAGCTGATCGACGAGGCCAACGCCGCCTATGCCGACGCCGTCGAGGCCCATCCGGACTTCGCTGGCGCGACGGGCACCGTGGTGCTCCCCTACGACGGGAAGTACGGCGCCTACCTCCCCGGGGACAACCGCGGCCAGGCCATGGACCAGCTCGGCTTCGAGCTGCCGGACGCGGTGGTCGCCGCCGACCCCGGGGACAGCTTCTTCGTCGAGGTCTCGCGCGAGCGGCTGGACATGGTCGACGGCGACGTCCTGGTCGTCCTGACCGACGAGGGCACCCGGGCGACCGTCGAGCAGGACCCGGTGCTGCAGAACCTGCCCGTGTCCCGGGCCGGCGGCCTCGTGCTGCCCGACCTGGACCTGCGCGGCGCCATGACCTACAACTCCGTCCTGTCGGTCCCCTACGTCGTCGACCGGCTGGTCCCCCTGCTGCAGGAGGCGCTCGACGCCCGGTCCTGACCGGCGGCGTCCCCCGCACCGCGCGCACCGGCCCGTCCCGCAGGATGGGCCGGTGCGCGCCGTCGTGAGCAGGGTGACCCGGGCGGCCGTGACGGTGGACGACGCCGTCGTCGGGGAGATCGGCCGCGGGCTGCTCGCGCTGGTCGGCGTCGGCCGCACCGACGACGCCGCCGCCGCGCGGGCGCTGGCCCGCAAGGTGCATGAGCTGCGGGTGTTCCCCGACGCCGAGGGCGCGGCGTCCGCGGCCGACCTGGGCCTGCCGCTGCTCGTCGTCAGCCAGTTCACCCTCTACGCCGACACGCGCAAGGGCCGGCGTCCCTCCTGGGCCGACGCCGCACCCGGCGAGGTGGCCGAGCCGCTGGTCGCCGAGGTCGTGGCCGAGCTGCGGCGGCGCGGCGCCGAGGTCGCCACGGGCCTGTTCGGCGCGGCGATGCTCGTCTCCTCGGTCAACGAGGGACCGATGACGCTGCTGCTCGAGGTCTAGTTCCACCGATGTCGTTCGTCCGGCGCCGCAGCGGGTATGGCAGCGGTGACGGAACACACGTCCTGTGGGTTGGCTGTGAAGGGCCCCGGTGTGGAACACCCGGCCCCGTCGCGGCCGTTGGACAGGGCGTACCACACAGACGAGACATCGCGAGGGCCCCCGGCCGGCACCGCCGACCCTCACCGACGCCCGGTCGCCCCGCCGCCGAAGACGCCCGGCGGAGGCATCCGAACCAGAGGCAAGGACGAAGACAGATCGTGACGCTGCTGCAGTCTTCCCCCAACGACGCCCTCGAGGTCCGCTCGCCCCGCCGCGAGCCCGACACCAGTGGCCTGGTCTCCACCGACCTCGTGCGCGTCTACCTGAACACCATCGGCAAGACCGCCCTGCTGACCGCCGAGCAGGAGGTCGAGCTCGCCAAGCGCATCGAGGCCGGACTGTACGCCGACCGCCTCCTCGCCGAGCGGCGGCTCACCCCCTCCCTGCAGCGCGACTACCGGGCCCTGGCCGCCGACGGCAAGGCCGCCAAGCGGCACCTGCTGGAGGCCAACCTGCGCCTCGTCGTGTCCGTGGCCAAGCGCTACACCGGCCACGGCATGACGTTCCTGGACCTCATCCAGGAGGGCAACGTCGGCCTCATCCGGGCGGTCGAGAAGTTCGACTACACCAAGGGCTTCAAGTTCTCGACCTACGCGACGTGGTGGATCCGCCAGGCGATCACCCGCGCCATGGCCGACTCCGGCCGCACCATCCGCCTGCCCGTCCACCTGGCCGAGCAGGTCAACAAGGTGGTGCGCACCCGGCGCCGCATCCACCAGGAGCTGGAGCGCGAGCCCACTGCCGAGGAGCTCGGCCTCGAGCTGGACATGACGCCCGAGCGCGTCACCGAGCTGCTCGAGTACAGCCGCGACCTGGTCAGCCTCGACCAGACCGTCGGCGCCGACGAGGAGTCGCGCCTCGGTGACTTCATCGAGGACGCCGACGCCGCGGTCGCCGAGGACGCCGTCGCCTTCCAGATGATGAAGGGCGACGTGCGCAACGTCCTGCAGACGCTGGAGGAGCGCGAGCGCGACGTCGTCGTCCTCCGCTTCGGCCTGGACGGCGGCCAGCCCCGGACGCTGGAGCAGATCGGCAAGCAGTTCGGGCTCTCCCGCGAGCGGGTCCGCCAGATCGAGCGCGAGACGATGGCCAAGCTGCGCGACCCGCAGCGCGCGGACGCCCTCCGCGACTACCTCGCGTGACGCCTCGTCGTCCCACCGGACGACACCGCCCGCAGGAGCGGCTCTCGGCCCGCGGGGGCCGCTGAGCACATCCCGAGCCCGCCACCCGTCGCCCGGGTGGCGGGCTCGGCGTCGCTACACCCCCGGGGAGCGCATGCGGCGGGGGCCGGTGTCGACGCGGGCGGTCGGCCGGCCCACGCGTGCCGAGGCGCCGGCGATGACCAGCGACCGGCCGCCGTGCCAGGGCTGCGCCGGCCCGACGATCACCGGGTCCAGCCGCAGCGTCAGCACCTCCGGCAGGTCGTCGGCCAGCCGCGCCACGCGCAGCAGCAGGTCCTCCAGCGCCGTGACGTCCACCGGCTCGGAGCCGCGGTAGCCGTTGAGCAGCGGCCACGCCCGCGGGGCGCGCACCAGCTCGGCGGCGTCCAGGTCGGTCAACGGCAGCGTCCGGTAGGCCCGGTCCCCGAGCAGGTCGGTGGCGACCCCGCCGACGCCGAAGCTGACCAGCGCACCGAACGAGGGGTCGTCCACGATCTCCACGACCGTCGCCACGCCCGGCGCCGCCATCTCCTGCACGATCACCGGGTCACCGGCCGGGATGGCGCGGAAGGCCGCCCGGACCGCCGCCGCGTCGGCCAGGTCCATCCGCACCCCGCCGAGATCGGTGCGGTGCCGCAGCCACGGCGCGGTCGACTTGAGCACGACCGGGTACCCGATCTCGTCGGCCGCGGCCGCGGCCTCGGCGTCGCTGGTCACCGTGCGGGTGCCCAGCAGCGGCAGCCCGTAGGCCGCGAGCAGCCCGATCAGCTCGTCGTCGGTGAGGTCCCGGCCGCCCGGCGCGTCGACGAGCACCGACTCCACCACCGCCCGCGCGGCCGGCTCGTGGACGTCGGCCAGCTCGGGCAGCTCGCCGACCGGACGGCGGCGCCAGCGCGCGTACTCGGCCACCTTGGCCAGCGCGATCACCGCCCGCTCCGGCGTGGAGAACGACGGGATGGAGCCGCGGGCCGGCGTCCCGTCCTCGCCGGGGACCGTCAGCTCGGGCGGGATGCCCTCGGTGGAGAGGAACGTCGCCACGACCGGCTTCGGCGAGGTGCGGGCCACCTCCAGCAGCGCGCGGCCGAACTCCTCCACCCGGCGGGCCAGCGGCGGGAGGAACACCGCGACGACCGCGTCCACGCGGTCGTCCTCGAGCGCCTCCCGCAGCGCGCCGGCGAAGACCTCCGGGTCCGCGGCGGTGCCGACGTCGATCGGCGCGTCGTGGGCCGGCACCAGGCCCTCCTCGAGGACGGCGTCGGCGACGAGCACCCCCAGCGCCGTCGAGTTGCCGACGATCGCGACGCGGTCGCCGGCGGGCAGCGGCTGGTGGGCCAGCAGCAGACCGACGTCGAACAGCTGCGCCAGCGTCTCGACCCGGATCACGCCGGCCGAGGCGAACAGCGCCGCCACCGACTCCTCCGGGACCGCCACCGACGTGCCGGCCAGCCCCTCGGTCATCCGCACGTGCCGGCCGCTCTTCACCGCCACCACCGGCTTCGTGCGGCCCACGGAGCGGGCGAGCCGGGCGAACTTGCGCGGGTTGCCGAAGCTCTCCAGGTGCAGCAGCACCACCTCGGTCCCGGGGTCGGTGGCCCAGAACTGCAGCAGGTCGTTGCCGCTGACGTCGGCGCGGTTGCCCGCCGACACGAAGCTGGACAGCCCGATGTTGCGCTCGCGTGCCCGCTCCAGCAGCGCGACGCCCAGCGCCCCGGACTGGGCGAAGAACCCCACCCGCCCGCGGCCGGGCACCCGCGGCGCGAGGCTGGCGTTGAGCCGCACCGCCGGGTCGGTGCTGACGATGCCCAGGCAGTTGGGCCCGACCACCCGCATGCCCGACTGGCGGGCGGCGGCCACGAGCTCGCGCTCCCGGGCGCGCCCCTCCTCCCCCGACTCGCCGAACCCGCCGGAGATCACCACCAGGCCGTGCACCTTCTTGCGCCGCGCGGCGGCGACGACGCCCGCGACCTGCTCGGCGGGGACCGCGACCACCGCGAGGTCCACGTCGCCGGGGATCTCCTCCAGCCCCGCGTAGGCGGGGACCCCGCGCACGTGCCGGGCACCGGGGTTCACCGGGTAGACCGGCCCGTCGAAGCCGTAGGCCAGCAGGTTGCGCAGCACCGCGTGGCCGATCTTGCCGTCGACGTTGCTGGCACCGACGACGGCCACCGACGACGGCGCCAGCAGGCGCGCGATGGAGCGGGACTCGCTGCGCTGCTCCCGCTCGGAGGCCACCGCCAGCGCGGTCGCGGTCGGTGCGATCGGGAAGGTGAGGTGGACGACGCCCTCCTCGTAGGTGCGGGTGGGCGTGTACCCGGCGTCGAGGAAGACCCGCACCATCCGGTTGTTCTGCGCCAGCACCTCGGCGACGAAGCGCTTGATGCCCCGTTCCAGCGCGGCCGCGGCCAGGTGCTCCAGCAGCACCGACCCCAGCCCGCGGCCCTGGTGGGCGTCCTCGATCAGGAACGCCACCTCGGCGTCGTCGGTGCCGGGGTAGCGGTCGTAGCGGCCCACGCCGATCACCTGGTCGCCCAGCAGCAGCACGAACGCCACCCGGCTGTCGTGGTCGACGTGGGTGAACCGGCGCAGGTCCCGGTCGCTGAGCCGCTTCATCGGCCCGAAGAACCGGTAGTAGCGGGTCTGGTCGGAGCTGCGGTCCATCAGCCCGACCAGGCCGTCGGCGTCGGCGGGGCCGATCGGCCGCAGGTGCACGGTGCCGCCGTCGGCGGCCACGATGTCGGCCTCCCAGTGGGCCGGCGGCTGCGGCGTCTGCTCGTCGTCGGTGGTCACGGCATCCTCCTCGACCCCGTCCCGAGGCTCACCGCGAGCGCGCGAGCGGGGTCCTCAATCACGGGGGTCGTCCGGGTCGAGGCCGAGGTAGGGGAAGGAGGCGCGGCGGGTGCGCAGGACGGCGCGGTCCACGCGGGACTCGGTGAACGGGTCCCAGTGCGCGAAGCCGGTGTAACCGCCCTCGGTCATGTGCGTCGGTGGTCGGGCCCGCAGCCCGCGACGGACGACGTCCTCCCGCCAGGACTCCGGGATCTCGGTCTCCGGGTCCAGCCGGTCGCCGGAGGCCTCGGCGATCAGGTGGGTCCAGGCCCGCGGCACGCACCGGACCAGCCCGTACCCGCCGCCGCCGAGTGCGACCCAGCGGCCGTCGCACAGCTGGTGGGCGAGGTCGTGCAGCGCGCGGTAGCTGGCGCGCTGGCCGTCGACGGTGAGCGCCAGGTCGGCCATCGGGTCCTCGTGGTGGGCGTCGCAGCCGCACTGGGTGACCAGGATCTGCGGCTCGAACGCTCGCAGCGCGCCGGGCACCACGGCGTGGAAGGCCCGCAGCCAGCCGGAGTCGTCGGTGCCGTTGGGCAGGGCCAGGTTGACCGCGCTGCCCAGCGCCTTCTCCGGGTCGCCGGTCTCCTCCGGGTAGCCGGTGCCCGGGAACAGGGTGAGCGGCGTCTGGTGGATGCTGACCGTGAGCACCCGCGGGTCGTCGTAGAAGGCGGCCTGGACGCCGTCGCCGTGGTGCACGTCGACGTCGACGTAGGCGATCCGCTCGTAGCCCTGGGCGAGCAGCCAGGCGATCGCGACCGCCGCGTCGTTGAAGACGCAGAACCCCGACGCCCGGTCGCGCATCGCGTGGTGCAGCCCGCCGGAGATGTTGACCGCGTGCTGCGCGCCGCCCTCGTGCACCAGTCGGGCGGCCTCCACGCTGCCGCCGGTGATGAGCGCGGCCGCGTCGTACATGCCGGGGAAGATCGGGTTGTCGTCGGTGCCCAGGCCGTGGCCGACGCCGGGGTCTCCCGGCGCGCGCCGCACGGCGTCGAGGTAGGCCGGGTCGTGCACCAGCGTGAGGAGGTCCTCGCCGGCGGGCCGGGGCGACACCACGGTGACGCGGTCCCCGGAGAGGACGCCCAGCGAGTCCGCCAGCTGCATGGTCAGGTCGAGGCGCACGGGGTGCATCGGGTGGTCGCCGCCCATGGTGTAGCCCAGCAGCGCGTCGTCCCAGACGACGGCGACGGAGTCGCTCACGATCCCTCCTCGCCGGGCAGGCCGGCTCCGCCGGCTCCGCACCCGCCGTCGGGTCCGGTTCCCGGGGTCCCCGACGCTACCGCCGGGAATCGGGCACGGCGTGCCGCCGTTGCCGTGGGCGGTTGACCGGGGACGTCGCCGCTCGCCCGTACGATCGCCGTGACACGGAGGAGAGTTGTGAACGATCTCATCGACACCACGGAGATGTACCTCCGGACGATCTTCGAGCTCGAGGAGGAGGGCATCGTCCCGCTCCGGGCCCGGATCGCCGAGCGCCTGCACCAGAGCGGCCCCACGGTGAGCCAGACGGTCGCGCGCATGGAGCGCGACGGCCTGCTCACCGTCGAGGGCGACCGGCACCTGCAGCTGTCCCCGGAGGGCCGCCGCCTGGCCACCGCCGTCATGCGCAAGCACCGGCTGGCCGAGTGCCTGCTCGTGGACGTGATCGGCCTGGACTACGCCGACGTCCACGAGGAGGCGTGCCGCTGGGAGCACGTCATGAGCGAGGCGGTGGAGAAGAAGCTGCTGGCCCTGCTCGGCAACCCGACGGTCTCCCCGTTCGGCAACCCGATCCCCGGGCTCGACGAGCTCGGCGCCCAGCCGGTCGCCGCCCCGGTCGGCGGCGAGACGTCGGCCGTGCTCGACGCGCTCACGCTGCTGTCGACCACCGCGACCGCCGAGGGCCGGCGGGTGCAGATCCGCCGGATCAGCGAGCAGCTGCAGGAGGACACGAGCCTCATCCGGGCGCTCGCCCAGCAGGGCGTGCGGCCCGGCGTGACCGTCGTCGCCCGCCAGGAGGGCGACGCGATCAGCGTCGACGGCGAGCCGCTGCCGGCAGGCGTGGCGCAGCACCTGTTCGTCCACGCCCTCGACGAGGACCTCACCCCCGCGCAGGCGGCGGCCCGCCTCTGACGGGCCGCGGCGGGGGTCGTGCACGAGGAGCCGGGCCGGCGGCCGGTCACTAACGTGGCCGGGGTGAGCCAGGCCGACGTCACGACCCCCGCCCCCGACGCCCCGGCCGGGGAGGCCGCCGCGCCGGACCCGTTCGCCGACCTCGCCGCGTTCGTCGCCCTGCCACGGGTGACCGGGCTGGCGCTCTCCCCCGACGGCCGGCGCCTGGCCGTGTCGGTGCAGACGCTGGACCCGCCGCGGAAGAAGTGGGTGTCGGCCCTGTGGGAGGTCGACCCCGACGGGCAGCGGCCCCCGCGGCGGCTGACCCGCAGCGCCCCCGGCGAGTCGGCGCCGGTCTTCGCCCCCGACGGCACGCTGCTGTTCACCTCCGCCCGCCCGGACCCGGGCGCCGGGCCGGACGCGGGCGAGCCGAAGCCGGCCCTGTGGAGCCTGCCGGCCGACGGCGGCGAGGCGCGGCTGGTCGTGGCGCACCCGGCCGGCGTCGCCGGCGTGACGGTGGCCGCCGGCAGCGGGGACGTCGTCGTGGTCGCCCCGGCGATGCCCGGCGCCGACGACGCCGAGGCCGAGTCCGCCCGCCGCGCGGCGCGCAAGGACGCCGGGGTCACCGCGGTGCTGCACGAGCGCTACCCGGTCCGGCACTGGGACGCCGACCTCGGCCCCGACACCACCCACCTGTTCTGGGCCGGGCAGCTGCCGGCCGAGGACCCCTCGGGCGCCGCGCCGGAGCCGGTCGTGCTGCGCGACCTCACGCCCGGCGCGCTGCCGCCGGCCGGCGGCGGGGACGACCCGGCGCTGTCCCCCGACGGCAGCCTGCTGCTGGTCGTCGAGTCGGTGCCCGACGGGCCCGCCGGGCAGCGCACCCGCCTCGCGCTCGTCGACACCGCCACCGGGGCGTCCCGGCCGCTGGTCGACGACCCGCTGGCCGACGTCCACTCCGCCCGCTTCTCCCCCGACGGGTCGGCCGTCGTCTGCGTGCGCGAGAGCCTGTCCAGCTACGCCGAGCCGCCGGACTACACGCTGCTGCACGTCGAGGTCGCCTCCGGGACGACCCGTGACCTCACCGCCGGCTTCGACCGGTGGCCGAGCGCCCCGCAGTTCGCCGCGGACGGGACGGCCGTGTACTTCCTCGCCGACGACGACGGCCGGCACGCGCTGTTCCGGGTGCCAGCCGGTGGCGGCGAGCCGGTCCGGCTGACCGCCGACGGCGCCTACAGCGACCTGCGGGTGGCCCTCGACGGGAGCGCGCTGTACGCGCTGAGGTCGGCCTACGACGAGCCGCCGACGCCGGTGCGGCTGGACCCCGCGGCACCGATGCAGCAGCCGCCCGGCCTGCCCTCCCCCGGCGCGCTCGGCCCGCTGCCCGGCACCGTGCACGACGTCTCCGCGACCGCGGCCGACGGCAGCCGCGTGCAGTCCTGGCTGGTGCTGCCCGAGGGCGCGTCGGCCGAGTCGCCCGCCCCGCTGCTGCTGTGGGTCCACGGCGGGCCGCTGATGAGCTGGAACGCCTGGTCGTGGCGGTGGAACCCGTGGGTGATGGCGGCCCGCGGCTACGCCGTCCTGCTGCCCAACCCCGCGCTGTCGCAGGGCTTCGGGCAGGACTTCGTCCGCCGCGGCTGGGGCGCCTGGGGCGAGGCGCCCTACACCGACCTGATGGCGGCCGTCGACGCCGCGCTGGAGCGCCCCGACCTGGACGCGGAGCGGACCGCCGCGATGGGCGGGTCGTTCGGCGGCTACATGGCCAACTGGATCGCCACGCAGACCGACCGGTTCCGGGCCATCGTCACCCACGCCAGCCTGTGGAACCTCGACTCGTTCGTCGGCACCACCGACGCCGCCTACTTCTGGGAGAAGGAGTGGGGCGACCCGTTCACCGAGCCGCGCCGCTACGAGCTGCACTCCCCGCACCGCTTCGTCGACGCCATCCGCACCCCGATGCTGGTCATCCACGGCGACCGGGACTACCGGGTGCCGATCGGGGAGGCGCTGCAGCTCTGGTACGGGCTGCAGAAGCGCGGCGTCCCGTCGCGGTTCCTGTACTTCCCGGACGAGAACCACTGGGTGCTGACCCCCGGCAACTCGATCGTCTGGTACGAGACGGTGCTGGCGTTCCTCGCCGAGCACGTCCTGGACCGGCCGTGGGAGCGCCCCGCCCTGCTGTGACCGGGCCGCGCGGCACTCAGCCGGCCCGCCCGGCGACCTCGCTGACGACGAGCCGCAGGTCGGCCGGGGACAGCGCCCGGGACAGCGCCTCGGCCAGCAGCAGGGCGAGCGAGTAGCCGGGCCGGCTGGTCAGTGCGCGGTCGAGGGCCACGTTGGCCATCGCGCCGTCCCCGCGCAGCCAGGCGGAGACGGCCAGCAGCGTCGCGGGCGCGGCGTCCAGCGGGGCCGGCGCCCGGCGGGTGCACTCGGTCCACAGCGTCTCCGCGGCGGCGGCGTCCTCGCCCAGGGCGCAGCCGAGCGCGCGGTCGCGCAGGTCGCGGTCGTTCAGCGCCCAGACCACGGCCGCGACGTCGGGATCGGGCAGCCCCCCGGTGCGCCCGGGCGCGCAACGCCGCAGGGCCGCGGTCACCGCCTCCCACCCGTGCGGGCTGCCGGCGGCCTCCCAGACCGCCGACGCGCACGCCCGCCGGGCGTCCGCCGACGGCGGCGCGATCCGGTCGGCCAGCGCGGAGCGGGCGCGCTCCACGACCGCACCGCCGGCGACGGCGGCGGCCTCCACGGGTGAGACGCCCACCGGGAGCGGGGTGCCCGCACCCGGCGCGCAGCAGGAGCGGGGGCAGTCGTAGGACCACCACCGCCCGGCGCGCACCAGCAACACCTCCCGCACCGGCACCGCCTGGGCGTCCGCGGCGGCCACGAGGGCGCCGGCGAGGTCGCGGTGCGGCAGCCCCGGCACGTCCCCGCCGCGCGGGACCGCCCGCTCGAGCACGTCGGGAGCCTCCGAGACGACCACGACCAGGACCCCGGTCGCGCCGCTGCCCGCGACCCGGTCCAGCACCTCCGCGGCCATCCGCCGGGCCGTCCCCCCGGCCCCGTCCCCCGCCGTGCCCACGGCCGTGTCCCCCGCCGGCAGGTCCGCCCGGGCGACCATGCCCACGCGCTCCCCGCCGGGCCCGCCGAGCGCGACGAGCACCACCGACTCCTGCGGGGCGAACCCCAGCAGGGCCGGGAGGGCTGCGGCGACCTCCCCCGGGCCGGAGACGCGGACGGGAGGGTGCGGGAGTTCGGCCATGCCCCGACCGTGACCGCCCGCGACACCCGGCGGTCCCCGCCGGCGCGGGTTGTGGACGGCGCCGCGGGCTGTGGACGACCGGCGGCGGCTCAGACCTCGTACTGGACGGCGGTGCGCGCGGCGAGGATCGGGGTCACGTGGTCGGCGATCACCTGCAGGTGCACCGGGTCCTCCGCGTAGCGGCGCCAGGCCTGCGCGTCGGGGAAGTCGGCGACGAGCGCGGCGTGCCCGTTGCCCGGGCGCAGGCCGGCGTCCGGGCCGACGGCGAAGGAGGTCATCCCGCCGACGGTCTCCGGCAGGCGCCGCAGCTCGGCGAGCGTCGCCTCCCGGCGCTCCTCGTCGGCGTCGTCGGACCAGGTGAACACGACCACGTGGCGCATCATGCAGCCACCCTGTCAGCCCCCCGCGGCGCCGCGCACCCGACCGGGCGATCCCGGCCGCCGGAACCGGGTCGTTAGAGTCCGGGTCATGGGACGGCCGCTGCGCATCGCACTGCTGTCCTACCGGAGCAAGCCGCACAGCGGCGGGCAGGGCGTGTACGTCCGGGCCATCTCCCGCGAGCTCACGCACCTCGGCCACGACGTGCGCGTCCTCAGCGGTCAGCCCTACCCCGAGCTCGACGAGGGCGTCCCGCTGGAGCAGGTGCCCAGCCTCGACCTGTACCGCGAGCCCGACCCCTTCCGCGTGGTCCGGCCGTCGGAGATCCGCGACTGGATCGACGTCACCGAGTGGGCGACCATGGCCGTCGCCGGGTTCCCCGAGCCGCTGACGTTCAGCCTGCGCGCGGCGCGGCTGCTGCTGGCCCGCCGCGACGAGTTCGACGTCGTCCACGACAACCAGAGCCTCGGCTACGGGCTGCTGCGGCTGGTGCGCGCCGGGATCCCGACGGTGGCCACGGTGCACCACCCGGTGGCCATCGACCGCGAGCTGGAGCTGGCCGCCGCGCCCTCGCGGTCCCGCAAGCTCACCCTGCGCCGCTGGTACGCCTTCACCCGCATGCAGGCGCGCGTCGCCCCACGGCTGGACGCGATCACCACGGTGTCGGAGAACTCGCGCGCCGACATCGGCACCCACCTGGGCGTGCCGCCGGAGGGCATCTCGGTCATCCCGGTCGGCATCGACCCCGACGTCTTCACCCCGCCGCCGGCCGGCCGGCCGCGCGACCCCGAGTCGGTCGTCGTGGTGACCAGCGCCGACGTCCCGCTCAAGGGGCTGGTGCACCTGCTGGAGGCGGTCGCCAAGCTGCGCACCGAGCGGCCGGTGCACCTGACCGTGGTGGGCAGCGCCCGCCCCGGCGGCCCGGCGCAGACGGCGCTGGACCGCCTCGCGCTGCACGACGCGGTCACCTTCACCGGGTCGCTGCCCGAGGCCGACCTCGTCGGCCTGCTGCAGCGGGCCGCGGTGGTGGCGATCCCGTCGCTCTACGAGGGCTTCTCGCTGCCGGCCATCGAGGCGATGGCCTGTGGCACCCCGCTGGTGACCACCGACGCCGGCGCGCTGCCCGAGGTGGTCGGGACGCAGGCGGGCATCCGGGTGCGGGCCGGGGACGTCGGCGAGCTCACCGAGGCCCTGCGGCTGGTCCTGGACTCCCCCGGACTGCAGGAGCAGCTCGGCCGGGCCGGCCGGCGCCGCGTCCTCGCCAGCTACACCTGGCGCTCGGCCGCCGAGCGCACCGCCGACTGGTACGCCGAGGTGCTCGACCGGAAGAGGGCCGCCCAGTGAGGACGCGCACGTGCTGACCGTCGACTACGACCTGCTCGACCTCCGGCCGGGGATGACCCTGCTGGACCTGGGCTGCGGCGAGGGGCGGCACGCGTTCGAGGCCTACCGGCGCGGCGCCCGCGTCGTGGCGCTGGACTGGGGCGTGGACGAGGTCCGGACGACGCGCACCTGGCTGACCGCGATCGCCGAGACCGGCGAGGCCCCGGCGGGCGCGGCCGCGGCGTCGGTCCGCGGCGACCTGCTCCACCTGCCGGTGCCCGACGCCAGCGTGGACCGGGTCATCGCCGCCGAGGTGCTCGAGCACATCCCCGACGACCGCACCGCCATGGCCGAGATCGCCCGGGTGCTCAAGCCCGGCGGCCGCGTCGCCGTCAGCGTGCCCCGCTGGCTGCCGGAGCGGATCTGCTGGGCGCTGTCGGACACCTACCACGCCAACGAGGGCGGCCACATCCGCATCTACCGCGGCGACCAGCTGCGGTCCCGGCTGGCGGAGGCGGGCCTGCAGCCGGGCCCGCAGCACCACGCGCACGCCCTGCACGCGCCGTTCTGGTGGCTCAAGTGCGCGACCGGGGTGGAGCGCGACAACGCCGCCGTCCGCGCCTACCACCGGCTGCTGGTCTGGGACCTCACCGAGCGCCCGTGGGTCACCCGCACCGCCGAGAAGCTGCTCGACCCGGTCATCGGCAAGAGCCTCGTGGTCTACGCCGACAAGCCCGCGGTCCCCGCCGCCCCCGCCGCCCGCCGCTGGTCGGCCGGGTCCGGCCGGCCGGACCGGGAGCGGGCCGCTGCGCGCTGAGCCGGCGGACCTCCCCGAGCTCCCGGGGGTCCTCGCCGGCGGCCAGGTGCGCCAGACCGTCGACTGGATCGCCGACCAGCAGGACGCCGACGGCGCGCTCCCCTGGTTCCGCGGGGGCCAGCTCGACCCGTGGGACTCCGTCGAGGCGGCGATGGCGCTGGACGTCGGCGGCCGCCCCGACCGCGCCGCGGCCGCCTACCGCTGGGTGGCCGGCCGGCAGCGCCCCGACGGCTCCTGGGCCGCCGAACTGCGCCCGGCGGGCACCGGCTGGAGGGAGACGCAGGCGGGCGTGGAGAGCAACCACGCCGGCTACCTCGCCGTCGGCCTGTGGCACCGGTGGCTGGTCACCGGCGACGAGCAGCTGGTGGCCGAGCTGTGGCCGGCCGTGCGCCGCGGCCTGGACCTGGTCACCCGCATGCAGCTGCCCACCGGGGCGATCGGCTGGGCCCTGCGCCCGGACGGCACCCCCGACGACACGGCCCTGCTCACCGGCAACGCCAGCCAGTTCCAGGCCCTGCGCTGCGGGGTGGCGCTGGCCGCGCTGCTGGGTGAGCCGCAGCCGGACTGGGAGCTGGCCGCGGTCGGCCTCGGCGCGGCGCTGCGCCACCGCCCGGCCGCGTTCGCCGACCGGTCGCGCTACTCGATGGACTGGTACTACCCGGTCCTGGCCGGCGCCCTGACCGGCACGGACGCCGACGAGCGGCTGGCCGCCTCCTGGCCGGCGTTCGTCGTCCCGGGGCTGGGCATCCGCTGCGTGGCCGACCGGCCCTGGGTCACCGGCGCCGAGACCTGCGAGCTGGCCCTGGCCCTGGCCGCCGCCGGCCGGCCCGACGACGCGCTCGAGCAGGTGGCCGCCATGCAGCACCTGCGCGACGACGACGGCGCCTACTGGACCGGGCTGGTCTTCGCCGACGGAAAGCGCTGGCCGGTCGAGCGCACCACGTGGACCGCGGCCGCGGTGGTGCTGGCCGCCGACGCGCTCGCGGGCGCCACGGGCGGCAGCGGGCTGTTCGCCGACCCGGCCGCCCTCCCGCCGGTCGACGCCGACGAGGAGTTCGAGCCCCGAGCCGGTTGAGCCGGGCCGGGACTGGGCACGGTCCCCGGACGTGACCAGCACGTCCACCGAGCGCTCACCCCGCCCGGCGGGGACCGACGACGTCACGGTCGTCGTCATGAGCCGCGACCGCCGCGAGGACCTCCTCGCCTCGATGCCCCGGCACGAGGCGCGCGTCGTGTTCGTCGACAACGGCTCCACCGACGGGTCGGTCGACGCCGTCCGCGCCGCCCACCCCGACGTCACCGTGCTGCCGCTGGCCCGCAACGTCGGTGCCCGCGCCCGCACCCTGGGCGCCGAGCGCGCGGGCACGCCGTTCGTCGCCTTCGCCGACGACGACAGCTGGTGGGCACCGGGGGACCTGGCCCGGGCCGCGGCGGTGATGCGCGAGCACCCGCGGCTCGCGGTGCTCAACGCCCGGATCCTGGTCGGCCCCGAGGAGCGGCTGGACCCGGTGTGCGCGGAGATGGCCGCCAGCCCGCTGGGCACCGGGCCGGGCCTGCCCGGCCCGTCGCTGCTGGGGTTCGTCGCCTGCGGGGCGATGGTGCGCACCGAGGCGTTCCTGGCCGTCGGCGGCTTCGACCCGGTCGTCCGGTTCCCCGGCGAGGAGGAGCGGCTGACCCTCGACCTGGCCGCGGCCGGCTGGGGGCTGGCCTACGTCGACTCGGTCACCGTGCACCACCACCCCTCGTCCCGCCGGCACGACCCGGCGGCGCGGCGGACGGCGATCTGGCGGTCGCGGGTGCTCACCGCGGTGATGCGGCTGCCGGTGCGCCACGTCGCCGGGGTGGTCCTCGCCGCGCTGCGGGCCGGCCCCGCGGAGCGGCGCGGTCTCGCCCGGGCCCTGCCCGACCTGCCGCGGGCGGTGCGGCGGCGCCGCCGGGTGCCCGACGCCGTCCTCGCGCAGCGGCGGCTGCTGGAGGGAGGGGGCGGGTGAGGGACCCGCGGGTGGCCGTCGTCGTCATCACCCACCAGCGGCGGGCGGAGCTGCTGCTCGCACTGGAACGGCTGGTCGCGCTGCCCGAGCGGCCGCACGTCGTCGTCGTGGACAACGGCTCGACCGACGGCACCGCCGCCGCCGTCCGGTTCCGGTTCCCCCAGGTGGAGCTGGTCGCCAGCCCGGACAACCTGGGGGCGATCGGCCGCAACGTCGGCGTCGCCCGGGTGGGCACCCCCTACGTGGCCTTCTGCGACGACGACACCTGGTGGGAACCGGGCTCGCTGCGCACCGCCGCCGACGTGCTCGACGCCCACCCCCGGCTCGCCGTCGTGACGGCCCGGATCCTGGTCGAGCCCGGCGGGCGGGAGGACCCGATCGTGCCGGAGCTGCGCGACTCCCCCGTGCCCGGTGCCGGCTGGCTGCCCGGCCCCGCCCTGGGCTCCTTCCTGGCCGGCGCCTCGGTGGTGCGCCGGGAGGCGTTCACCGCGGTCGGCGGCTTCTCCCCGCGCCTGTGGCTGGGCGGGGAGGAGGAGCTGATGGCCGGCGACCTGGCCGCGGCCGGCTGGGAGCTGTGCTACCTGCCGGCGCTGACCGTGCACCACCGCGCGTCCCGGGTCCGTGACGCGCACCGGCGCCGCCGCGACGGCATCCGCAACACGCTGTGGACGACGTGGCTGCGCCGGCCGCTGTGGCCCGCGCTGCGCCGCACCGCGCACCTGCTGCGCACCCTGCCCCGGGACCGGGTGACCGCGCAGGGCCTGCTCGCCGCGGCCCGCGGGGTCCCGTGGCTGGTGCGCGAGCGTCGGGTCCTCCCGCCGCACGCCGAGGCGCGGTTCGCGGCCCTCGACGCCGTCCAGCGCCGGTCGACCGCCCGCCGCTACGTCAGCTGACCCGCCGCGACCCCGCCCGACCCCCTGGGCCCGCGGGACCCTGCCGAGACCCCCGGGACCCCTGCCGAGATCGGCGATCTGGGCAGCATCAGGCCCCGATGCCGCCGAGATCGCCGATCTCGGCAGACAGGGGCGGGAAGCGCGGCGGGGGCGGGAAGCGGGTCAGGGAGGCGCGGGAGCGGGTCAGGGAGGCGCGGGCGGGGGTGGGGTCAGCGGGCGCAGACGATGCAGGTGCGCGCCGCGGGGCGCACCGCCAGCCGCTCGGGGGCGATGTCGCGCCCGCAGCTCTCGCACACGCCGTAGGCGCCGGCGGCCCGGCGTGCCAGGGCGGCCTCGGCGTCGGCCAGCCGGCGGCGGGCGGCCTCCAGCAGCGCCGCGACCTGCTGCCGCTCGAAGGCGATGGTCGCGCCCTCGGGGTCGTGCTCGTCGTCGGCGTTGGACGACTGCGAGGCGGCGACGACGGCGTCGAACTCCCCGGTCAGCGCGGCGATCGCGGCGCGGGCGGCGTCCCGCTCGGCGGTCAGCCGGTCAGCGCTCACGGCGCAGCAGCCGCAGCGACCCGGCGCCGGGCAGCTCGGTGAAGTCCCCGGAGGCCAGCACCCGCTGGTAGACGCCGTACGGGGCCTGCCCGCCGTCGGCGGGGTCGGGGAAGACGTCGTGGATGGCCAGGGTGCCGCCGACGGCGAGCTTCGCGACCCACGCGTCCTGGTCGCGCCGGGCGGACTCCTCGGTGTGGCTGCCGTCGAGGAACAGCAGGGCCAGCGGCGTCGCCCACAGCGGGGCCAGCGCCTCCGACCGGGCGACGACGGCGATCACGACGTCCTCCGCGCCGGCCTCGGCGACCTGCCGCCGGAACCGCGGCAGGGTGTCGACCCGCCCCACGTGCGGGTCGACGAGCGCGGGGTCGTGGTACTCCCAGCCGGGCTGGTGCTCCTCCGAGCCGCGGTGGTGGTCGACGGTGACCACCTGCCGGCCCGTCTCGCGGGCGGCGGCGGCCAGGTACAGCGCCGACTTCCCCATCCAGCTGCCGACCTCCAGCAGCGGCCCAGGGACGGCGACGGAGCGGGCGGCCTCGTACAGCGCCGTGCCCTCGTCGTCGGGCATGAAGCCCTCGGCCGCCCGGGCGGCGGCGAGCAGGGCGGCCGCGGGTGCCCCCGTCACCGGGCGAACCGCGACCGCAGCGCGGCCAGACCCTTGTCCGACATGGACTGCGACTCCGATCCCGAGGCCGTCTGGGAGGCGGTCGCGAAGAACGCCCCGACGGCGGTGGTCACCGGCACCGCCAGCACGAGCGCGATGCCGCCGACCAGCGTACGGATCACCTCCTCGGCCAGCCCCGAGCTGGTGAGGGTCACCCCGGCCGGGCGGGAGTACAGCTCGAACAGCAGCAGCAGCGGCAGGGCGGCGCCGGCGTAGGCGAACACGACCGTGTAGACGGTGGAGGCGATGTGGTCGCGGCCGACGGCCATCCCCCGCAGGTACAGCTGCCGCCACCCCAGCGAGGGGTCCACCTCGTGCAGCTGCCAGATCGCCGAGGCCTGGGTGATGGTGACGTCGTTGAGCACGCCCAGCCCGGCCACCACGACGCCGGCGAGCACCAGCCCGGAGAAGTCCAGCCCCGGGTCGTAGCCCTGCAGGGTCACCGTCTCCTCGCTGGTGAGGCCGGTCAGCCGGGCCGCAGCCACCGCGATCGCGCCGAGGCCGGCGACCAGCGCGAGGCCGAACAGCGTGCCGACCAGCGCCGTCGTCGTCCGGGCGGAGAAGCCGTGCGCCAGGTAGAGGACGACGAACATGATCGCCGCCGAGCCGACCAGGGTCACCGCCGTCGGCGAGGACCCCTCCAGCAGGCCGGGCAGCATGAACTGCAGCAGGACGACGAACGCGAAGGCGAGCCCCAGCAGCGCCGCCAGCCCGCGCAGCCGGGCGACCGCGCCGACCACCACCGCGAACAGGATCGCGAGCAGCACCATGGGCGTGGTGCGCTCGTAGTCGGCGAAGGCGACCGTGGCCCCGCCCTCGGCCCCGCCGTCGCGGCTGAGCACGAGGACGTCGTCGACGTCGATCCCCGAGGCGTACACCTCCGCGGGCAGGTCCAGCTGCCGGTACTCCCCGGCGTCCTCCCCCTCCAGCACCTCGACGACGACCGAGGCACAGGTCAGCTCCTGCACCGTCCCGTCGTCCCCGGCCGGCAGCGAGCAGTCGTAGGGGTCGACGGAGACGACCCGGCCGTCGGGGTAGGTCGTGCCGGCGGGCAGCTGGACCTCCGCGGCCTCCTGCGCGCGGCTGGGCTCGCCGGAGGGCCACAGCCAGACCAGGCCGACGACGGTGGCCAGGCCGACGGGGACCAGCAGGACCAGCATGAGCCGGACCGCGCGGCGCCGGCGGGCGACGACCTCGGGCGGTGGCGGGGGCGCGTCGGGGTCCCTGCCGTGGGAGTGGCCGGTGTGGTCGTGCGGGGAGGCAGGCACCCGGTCAGGGTAAGGACCGGCACCGGTTCCCCCGCGCACGCGCGCGGGGGTGCCCGGCCGGTGACGGGAGCGGCGGGGCTGCGGTCCCGGGCGCGCACCGCTCGGGCCGCGGCCGCTCGCGGCTCACGTCTCGAGCACCGGGAAGCGGTGCCAGAGCCCCGACAGCTGCAGCGGCCGGGCGACGACGGCGCGCGGCCGGACGAGGACGACGTCCACGCCCCGGGGCGCTGTCATCTTCTGCAGCTGCACGAGCACGGCCATGCCGGCGGAGTTCATGAACGTCACCTCGCCCAGCCGCAGCTCGACCCGGCGGAGGGTGGGCTCCTCAAGCAGCACGTCGGTGACGGCGCGCACGAGCGGCCGGCGGGCGGCCTCGGTCAGCTCGCCGGTGAGGGTCAGGGTGCAGACCTCGCCGCCTCGGTGCTCCTGCACGTCGAGGACGTGCGGGCCGGCGGGTGCTGCTGCATCGCTGGAGATGTCGTCCACGGTGCCCTCCTGCCCCGTTCGGCCCGTCCCGCAACCCCGGGCACCCGGGCGCCGCCGCCCCGCAGCCCGGGGGAACACCAGCACACGGGAGACGTTTACAGGAACGCACGACCGAGGTAATCTCCACTTGCCACTAGAGGTTCTCCTCGGGCAGCGAACCGCACCCAGCGACACCAGGAGGTTGACCAGCCATGATGCTGACCGCCTACGACCCGTTCGCCGCCACGTCCGCCGCCTTCCGCGCGCTGGACCAGCTGACCGGCCGCTCGGGCTCGACGACCGCCCGCCCCCTGTCGGGCATGCCGATGGACGCCTACCGCGTCGGGGACAACTTCGTCGCCCACTTCGACCTGCCCGGCGTCGACCCGGGGTCGATCGACCTGTCGGTCGAGGGCAACACGCTCACGATCAGCGCCGAGCGCTCGGTGCCGCAGATCGAGGGCGCCGAGTGGACCGTCGCGGAGCGCCCCTTCGGCAGCTACACCCGCCAGCTGGTGCTCGGCCGCAGCCTGGACACCGACCGCCTCGAGGCGCACTACCACGACGGCGTGCTCACCCTGAGCATCCCGGTGGCCGAGAAGGCCCGGGCCCGCAAGATCACCGTCACGCGGGCCGACACGCCGGCCACCGTGCAGCCGCGCACCATCGAGGGCGAGCACGGGCAGTCGGAGCAGCCGGCGGTCGAGAGCTGACGGCGGCGGTCGCCGCCCGCACGGGCGGCGACGGGATCGGGCCGGAGGGCCGGACCGCCGAGGTCCGGCCCTCCGTCGTCCCGGGAGGAGGGAGCACCGTGGGCACACCCGAGGAGCGGGACGGCCCGGCCGACCCGCTGCGCCGGCTGGACGACCCGGACTACCCCGCGCTGACGATGAGCCAGGCCGCCGACCTGCTGGGCGTGCAGGCCGCGTTCCTGCGCAGCCTCGACGGCTCCGGCGCCCTGCACCCGCACCGCTCCCCCGGCGGCCACCGCCGCTACTCCCGGGCCCAGCTGACCGTGGCCGCCCGCCTGCGGGCGCTGCTCGACGACGGGCACACCCTCGCCTCCGCGGAGGTCATCGTCGGGCTGCAGGACGAGCTCGCCGACGCCCGGGCCGACACCGCCCGGCTGCAGGGGGCGGTCGACCGGCTGCAGGCCGACCGGGACGACGCCGGCTGAGCAGCGCACCGTGGGACGCTGGACGCCGATACCCAACGGGGGTATGGTTCGCGCCATGGACGACGGCACGGCGCACGCCCCGCACGGGTACATCTCCCGCAAGGACGACTACCTCAAGCGCCTGCGCCGCATCGAGGGCCAGGCCCGCGGCCTGCAGCGGATGGTCGAGGACGAGAAGTACTGCATCGACATCCTCACCCAGGTCTCGGCGATGACCAGCGCGCTGCAGTCGGTGGCGCTGGGGCTGCTCGAGGAGCACATGGCGCACTGCGTGGTCGCGGCCGCCCAGGCCGGCGGCCCCGAGGCCGACGAGAAGGTCCGCGAGGCCTCGGCCGCCATCGCCCGGCTCGTCCGCAGCTGACCCGACACCCCGAGGAGATCCCCGTGAGCACCAGCACCTACACCGTCGTCGGCATGACCTGCGGCCACTGCGTCTCCGCCGTGACCGAGGAGGTCGGCGCCCTGCCCGGCGTCAGCGAGGTCCACGTCGACCTGCCGATCGGCGCGGTCACCGTCACCAGCGACGCCCCCCTCGACGAGGCCGCCGTGGCCGCCGCCGTCGAGGAGGCCGGGTACGAGCTGGCCGGGAGCTGACCCGCGGCCATGGGCACCACGGGGCGGGTCGCCGCCTTCGCGCTCGGGCTGGCCGCCGCCTTCGGCGCCGCCCTGGGGGTGGGCGCCGCGGTCGGGCCGGTGGACGCCGAGCCCGCCGCGGCGACGCACGGCACCGACAGCCACGGCGGTGACCCCCACGCCGACGGCGGGCACGAGGACGACTCGGCGTCGGACGGCGCGGGAGGGGAGGTCGCCGTCGGCGGGCTGTCGGTGAGCGAGGCCGGCTACACCCTCGACGTCCCCCGCACGCTGCCGGCCGGCCCGGCGACGCCCCTGGCCTTCCGCGTCCTCGGCCCCGACGGCGCGCCGGTGACCGCCTTCGACGTCGTGCACGAGGAGGACCTGCACCTGGTCGCCGTCCGCCGCGACCTCAGCGGGTACCAGCACGTGCACCCCACGCCGTCCCCGGACGGCACCTGGACCGTCCCGCTGGACCTCACCCCGGGCAGCTGGCGGCTGGTCGCCGACACCACCCCCTCGGCCCTCGGCGCGGGCCTCACCCTCGGCGCGGACGTGTCCGTGCCCGGTGACCTCGCGCCGGCGGAGCTGCCACCCCCGGCCGCGACCGCCGAGGTCGACGGGTACACCGTCGTGCTCACCGGCACCCTCACTGACGGCGCGGAGACCGAGCTGACCCTGAGCGTCAGCCGCGACGGCGTCCCCGTGACCGACCTGCAGCCCTACCTGGGGGCCTACGGCCACCTCGTGGTGCTGCGCTCCGGCGACCTGGCCTACCTGCACGTGCACCCGGCCGACCCGGCCGACGGCGCCGCCCCCGCGCCCGGGCCGCACGTCGCCTTCGTCACGACCGCTCCCTCGGCGGGCACCTACCGCCTGTTCCTCGACTTCCGGCACGGCGACGTCGTCCGCACCGCGGAGTTCACCGTGGAGGTCCCCGCATGACCCGGCCCGCGACCGAGCCCGCCCCCGTCCAGCTCGAGCTGCTCATCGGCGGGATGACCTGCGCCTCCTGCGCCGCCCGCGTGGAGAAGAAGCTCAACCGGATGGACGGCGTCACCGCCACCGTCAACTACGCCACCGAGAAGGCGCGGGTGACCGTCGCCGGCGACGTCCCCGTCGACGACCTCATCGCCACGGTGGAGAAGACCGGGTACACGGCACACCTGCCCGAGCCGGAGCCCGAGGCGCCGGCCGCGGAGACCGACGCCGATCGGCCGCTCCGCACGCGGCTGCTGGTCTCCCTCGCGCTGACCGTGCCCGTCGTGGCGATGGCGATGGTGCCGGCGCTGCAGGTGCAGTACTGGCAGTGGCTGTCGCTGACGCTGGCCGCGCCGGTCGTCGTGTGGGGCGGGCTGCCGTTCCACCGGGCGGCCTGGACCAACCTGCGGCACGGCGCGGCCACCATGGACACCCTCGTCTCCCTCGGCACCCTCGCCGCGTTCGCGTGGTCGCTGTACGCGCTGTTCTGGGGCACCGCCGGCACACCCGGCATGACCCACCCCTTCTCGTTCACCGTCGAGCGCGCGGACGGCGCCGGGCAGGTCTACCTGGAGGCCGCGGCCGGGGTCACCACCTTCCTGCTCGCCGGCCGCTACGCCGAGGCGCGCGCCAAGCGGCGGTCGGGTGCGGCGCTGCGCGCGCTGCTGGAGCTCGGCGCCAAGGAGGTGTCGGTGCTGCGCGGCGGCACCGAGCACCGGGTGCCGGCCGCCCAGCTCGCCGTCGGGGACCTGTTCGTCGTCCGGCCCGGGGAGAGGATCGCCGCCGACGGCGTGGTGACCGAGGGGTCCTCGGCCGTCGACGCCTCGATGCTGACCGGCGAGCCCGTGCCGGTGGAGGTCGGCCCGGGCGACGCGGTCACCGGCGGCACCGTCGACGCCGGCGGCCGGCTGGTCGTGCGCGCCACCCGGGTCGGCGCGCAGACGCAGCTGGCCCAGATGGCCCGGCTGGTCGAGGAGGCGCAGAACGGCAAGGCGCAGGTGCAGCGGCTGGCCGACCGGGTCTCGGCGGTCTTCGTGCCGGTGGTGCTCACCCTCGCCGTCGCCACGCTCGGGTTCTGGATCGGCGCCGGCGGCGGGCTGCCCGCGGCGTTCACCGCGGCCGTCGCCGTGCTGATCATCGCCTGCCCCTGCGCGCTCGGGCTGGCCACGCCGACCGCGCTGATGGTCGGCACCGGGCGCGGCGCGCAGCTGGGCATCCTCGTCAAGGGCCCGGAGGTGCTGGAGTCCACCCGCCGGGTCGACACGGTGGTGCTGGACAAGACCGGCACCGTCACCACCGGGCGGATGGCGCTGCACGACGTCGTCCCCGCGGCCGGCGAGGACCCCGCGGCGGTGCTGCGGGTGGCCGGCGCGCTCGAGGCGGCGTCGGAGCACCCGATCGGCCAGGCGGTCGCCCGCGCGGCGGCGGAGCGGGGTGAGCTGCCGGCGGTCGTGTCGTTCGGCAACGTCGAGGGGCTCGGGGTCACCGGCACCGTCGAGGGCCGCGCGGTCGTCGTGGGCCGGCCGCGGCTGCTGGCCGAGCGGTCGGTGCCGCTGCCCGCGGAGCTCGAGACCGCGCGCGCCGCGGCCGAGGCCGCCGGGCGCACCGCCGTCGCCGTCGCCTGGGAGGGCGCCGCCCGCGGGCTGCTCGTCGTCGCCGACACGGTCAAGCCGACCTCGGCCGCGGCCGTCGGCCAGCTGCGCGACCTGGGCCTGCGGCCGGTCCTGCTCACCGGCGACAACGAGCGCGCCGCCCGCGCCGTGGCCGCCGAGGTCGGCATCGACGACGTGATCGCCGAGGTGCTGCCCGCCGACAAGGCCGCCGTCGTCCGGCGGCTGCAGGGCGAGGGCCGGGTGGTGGCGATGGTCGGCGACGGCGTCAACGACGCCGCGGCGCTCGCCCAGGCCGACCTGGGGCTGGCGATGGGCACCGGCACCGACGTGGCGATCGAGGCCAGCGACCTCACGCTGGTCCGCGGCGACCTGCGGGCCGCCGCCGACGCGATCCGGCTCAGCCGCCGCACCCTCGCCGTCATCAAGGGCAACCTGTTCTGGGCGTTCGCCTACAACGTCGCGGCGATCCCGCTGGCCGTCGCCGGGCTGCTGAACCCGATGATCGCCGGCGCCGCGATGGCGTTCAGCTCGGTGTTCGTGGTGACCAACAGCCTGCGGCTGCGCGGCTTCGCGCCGCTGCCGGGCAACGGGGCGGCCACCGGCCCGCTGCCGGACGACCGGCCGGCGACCCGCGCCTACGCTGGATCGGCATGACGAGCGCCCGCACCGGGTCGGAGCCCCCCGTCGACCTCCCGCCGCAGGCCGGCCGCACCGCGGTCGTCACCGGCGCGACCAGCGGGCTCGGGCTGGAGACCGCCCGCGCGCTGGCCGCCGCGGGCGCCCACGTCGTCCTCGCCGTGCGGGACCCCGCGCGCGGGGCGGCGGTCGCGGCCGGGCTGCCCGGGTCGACCGAGGTGCGCCGGCTGGACCTGGCCGACCTCGCCTCGGTGCGCGCGTTCGCCGCGGGCTGGAGCGGCCCGCTGGACGTGCTGGTCAACAACGCCGGCGTGATGTGGGTGCCCGCCGGGGAGACCGTCGACGGGTTCGAGACCCACCTGGGCACCAACCACCTCGGCCCGTTCGCGCTGACCAACCTGCTGCTGCCGCACCTGACCGACCGGGTCGTCACCGTCTCCTCGTCCACCCACCGGATGGGCGGCCTCGACGTGGACGACCTCGGCTGGCGGCGCCGTCCCTACTCCCCCACCGCCGCCTACGCCGCCTCCAAGCTCGCCAACCTGCTGTTCACGCTGGAGCTGCAGCGGCGGCTGACCGCCGCCGGGTCGCGCCTGCGGGCGCTGGCCGCCCACCCCGGCTACGCGGCGACCAACCTGCAGGGCCACACCGGCAACCGCGCCTGGGACGCGCTCATGGGGGTGGCCAACCGGGTCGTGGCCACCAGCGCCGCCGAGGGCGCGCTGCCCACGCTCTTCGCCGCGACCGCGGACCTGCCCGGCGGCGGCTACGCCGGGCCGAGCCGGCTGGCCGAGACCCGCGGGGCGCCCACCCTGGTCGGCCGGACCCCCGCCGCCAGCGACCCGCGGCTGGCCGCCGCGCTGTGGGCCCGCTCGGTGGAGCTCACCGGCGTCGACTCCCCCTCCCCGCTGCCGGCGGGCTGACCCGCCCCAGGCCCGGCGCGGCCCCACCCTGCGGGCGGGATCGGCACCCTGCGGGCCGGATCCCGCCCGCAGGGTGCGGAATCGCCCCGCAGAGTGCGCGGACGGCGGGCTCGGAGGACGGCGGGCTCGGCGGACGGCGGGCTCGGCGGACGGCCGGCTCAGAGGACGGCGGGGAGGAGCAGCAGCGCGGTCGGGACGGCGAGCAGCAGCACCGCCGCCGTCAGCACCGCGGCGCGCACCGCGGCCGGCAGCGGCGCCGGCGGCTCCAGCAGCCGCCGCACTCGGGCGGTGACCGCCCCGCCGGACGCGGCCAGCGCCCCCGACGGCACGCCGTCGCCCCCGCTGGAGGCACCGGCCGCGACGATCGCCCGCGCCAGGGTGCGGCGGGGGTCGGGGCCGGGCACCGCCGCCAGCGCGACGTCGTCGGCGCGCATCTCGACCAGGGTGCGGACGGCGACGTGCGCGCGGGCCGCGGCGGGCAGCACCGGCAGCGCCGCCTCCCACGCCACGAACGGCAGCAGGTAGAGGTGGTGGTGCTCGCGCAGGTGGGCCCGCTCGTGCGCGACGACGGCGGCGAGCTGGGCGTCGTCGAGCTCGGCGACCATCCCGGCGGACAGGACCAGCAGCGGGCGGGCGCCGGGGATGCAGAAGGCCACCGGCGCGGGGGTGTCCAGCAGCCGGGCGTCGGGCACGGTGTCGGCCGGCCGGACGACGACCTCCAGCAGCTCGCGGTGCCGGCGGCGGGCGCGGGCGGTGCGCCACCACGACAGCGCGAGCACCCCGAGCAGCTGGGCGGCCAGGGCCCCGGCCAGGGTCAGCGCGACCCAGTGGTCCCCGCGGACCCGCCCGGCGGCTGGGGCCCCGGTGAGCAGGTGCCAGCCGGCCTCGGGCAGCGAGTGCCCCCACGGCGCCAGCCCGTGCACCAGCAGCGCGCCGATGATCGACAGGCCACCGGCCAGGCCCAGCGCCTGCCAGCTGACCAGCGCGACGAGCGGGTCGCGCCCCGGCCAGCGGGCCCGGCCCAGCAGGGCCGGCACCGGCCAGGCCAGCAGCGCGGCGAGCACCGCCAGGGTGGCGGCGGTGGCGGGGAGCACGTCAGGCGGTCGGGGCGGCCGCGGTGTCCGGACCGGTCAGCAGCCGGCGCAGCAGCGCGGCCTCCTCGGCGTCGACGCTGCCGACGAAGCGGGCCAGGACCGCCTGCCGGTCGGCGGCCTGGCCGAGCACCTCGTGCATGAGCTCGGCCGCGTGCTCCTCGCGGGTCGCGGTCGGCCGGAAGCGGCGCGGGCGGGCCTCGTCGTGGGCGACGAACCCCTTGGCCTCCAGCCGGCCGAGCACCGTGTGCACGGTGGTCAGCGCCAGGCCGCGGTCGGCGAGGGCGTCGCGGAGGTCGGTCGCGGCCAGCGGGCCGGCGGCGGCCCACAGCCGGTCCATGACGGCGCGTTCGAGGTCCCCCAGCGAGGCCATCGCTCCTCCTGTCCGGCGTGTCACACGCCCGATTTTCTACAACGTGTAGAACTCTTCTTCTACGCGACGTAGAAAGGATACGTCGGATCGGACGGCGCGAGGAGACCCCGGGTGGACGTGCTCGGACTGGACACACTGGACGTGGCCCGCTGGCAGTTCGGGATCACCACCGTCTACCACTTCCTGATGGTGCCGCTGACCATCGGCCTGGGGATTCTGGTCGCGGTCATGCACACGATGTGGGTGCGGACGAACAAGCCCGAGTGGCTGCGGATGACCCGCTTCTGGGGCCGCATCTACCTCATCAACTTCGCCCTGGGCGTCGCCACCGGACTGGTCCAGGAGTTCCAGTTCGGCCTCGCCTGGAGCGAGTACTCGCGCTTCGTCGGCGACGTGTTCGGCGCGCTGCTCGCGCTCGAGGCGCTGCTGGCCTTCTTCCTCGAGTCCACGTTCCTCGGCCTGTGGATTTTCGGCTGGGGACGCATCCCCAAGAAGCTGCACCTGGCCGCGCTGTGGGCCGCGGTCATCGGCTCGATCGTGAGCGCCTACTTCATCATCGCCGCGAACTCCTGGATGCAGCACCCCGTCGGCGTCGAGGTCGGCGCGGACGGCCGGCCGGAGCACGTGGACTTCCTCGCCGTCCTGACCAACAACACCGCACTGGCCGCCTTCAGCCACGCGATCGTCGCCGCGCTCATGGTCGCCGGCGCGCTGCTGGTCGGCATCGGCCTGTGGCACCTGCGCCGGCGGAAGCTGGCGCAGCAGCCGGACACCGACGTGGATCACCAGGTGTGGCGGCGGTCGGTGCGGCTGGGCGGGTTCGTGTCGCTGGCCGCGTTCGTGCTCGTCGCGGTCACCGGCGACTGGCAGGGCAAGCTCATGTACCAGCAGCAGCCGCTGAAGATGAGCTCGGCCGAGGCGCTGTGCGAGACCGAGTCGCCGGCCCCCTTCTCGATCTTCGCCTTCGGCAAGCTGGGCTCCAACGAGTGCGACGACGTCCACTCCTGGACCGTCCCCGGCCTGCTGTCCTTCCTCGCGCACAGCGACTTCGAGACCGCCGTCCCCGGCGTCAACGAGCTGCAGGAGCGGTACGCCGAGACCTACGGCACGACCTACCCCGACGACCCGTCCTTCGGTGACCGGGCCGGCGGCGAGATCGACTACACGCCGCTGCTCGCGGTCACCTACTGGAGCTTCCGGCTGATGATCGGCATGGGGGCGGTCTCGGCGGCCGTCGCGGCCTACGCGCTGTGGGCCACCCGGCGGGGCCGGGTACCGACCTCGCGGATCGGCGTCTACGGCTCGCTGCTGGCCGTGGCCGCGCCGTTCGTCGCCAACGCCACCGGGTGGGTCTTCACCGAGATGGGCCGCCAGCCCTTCGTCGTCTACCCGAACCCCGACGTCCCGGTCGGCGAGCAGGTGTACTTCTTCACCGCCCAGGCCGTCTCCCCCGGCGTCAGCGCGGGCGAGGTGCTCACGTCGCTGATCGCGCTGAGCGCCGTCTACGGCGCGCTCGCGGTGGTCGAGCTGTGGCTCATCACCCGCTTCGTCCGCCGCGGCGTCACCACCGGGGACGCGCACCCCACGCCGGTCGCCCTGCCCTCGCAGCGCGCCCGGGACGACGACCGGGACGACGGCGATGGCGACGGCGGCCCGTCCTCCGGCGGCCGCTCGCGGCCGGACCGCGACGACGACGTCCTCTCCTTCGCGTACTGATCGGGGTATCGCCATGGACCTGCAGACCCTCTGGTTCGCCGCGGTCGCGGTGCTCTGGATCGGCTTCCTCCTGCTCGAGGGCTTCGACTTCGGCGTGGCCGCCCTCCTGCCGGTGCTCGGCCGGCGCGGTGGCGTCGAGGGGCGGGCCGACCGGCACCTCATGCTGCGCACCATCGGCCCGGTCTGGGACGGCAACGAGGTGTGGCTGATCACCGCCGTCGGCGCGGTGTTCGCCGCCTTCCCCGGCTGGTACGCCACCTGGCTGCCGGCGCTGTACCTGCCGTTCGTGTTCGTGCTCTTCGGGCTGATCATCCGGGCGGTGGCCTTCGAGTGGCGGCACTCGCACCACACGGAGACCTGGGACCGCACCTGGACGTGGGTCATCACCGGCGGCTCGCTGATCGCCGCCGCCGGCATCGGCGCGGCGCTGGGCGCGACCACGCTCGGGCTGCCGATCGACGCCGACGGCAACCGGGTCGGCGGCCCGCTCGCCGGGCTGGGCTGGCCGGCGCTGCTGGGCGCCGTCGCCGTACTCGCCTACTCGGTCGTGCACGGCGCGGTGTTCCTGGCGCTGAAGACCGACGGGCCGCTCCGGGTCGCGGCGCACGCCCTGGCGCTGCGCTGGGCGCCCGTCGCGGCGCTGCCGCTGCTGGGCTGGGCCGGCATCGTGCACCTGCGGTACGGCACGCCGGTCACCGCGGTGCTGTGGCTGGTCGCGGCCCTGGCCGTGGTGCTGGCCTGGGCGCGGCTGCGGGCCGGCCGCGAGGGCCAGGCGTTCGCCGCCTGGGGGACGATGCTCGCGGCCGCGGCCGCCACGATCTTCGGCGCGGCCTACCCGGTCGTCATCCCCTCGACCGTCGACGCCGCCTTCGACGTCACCGTCGCCGACGCCGCGGTCAGCGACTACACGCTCACGGTCATGACCTGGGCCGCCGGGATCGGCCTGCCGGTGGTGCTGGCCTACCAGACCTGGACCTACTGGGTGTTCCGCAAGCGGCTGACCGCGCAGCCGCAGCACGCGCACGAGCCGGAGCAGGTGCCGGCGTGAGCAGGGCGCCGCGCGCGACCGGCGCCGCCCGGGGACCGCTGGCGGCGCTGGCGGGCGTCCCGGCGCTGCGCGGCACGCTGGCCCGGGCGGCCGTCGCCGCGCTGGGGCAGGCGGCGGGGCTGGTGCTGCTGGCCGCGGGCCTGGCCGCCGCCGTCGCCCGCGCGGCCGGGTACGCCGAGGGCGCCGTCCTCCCCCCGCTGGCGGTGGCCGCCGGCGGCGCGGTGCTGCGCGCGGTCGCCGGGGCGGTGGGCGAGCTGCTGGCCGCCCGCGACGCCCGGCGCGCCGAGGAGCAGCTGCGCGAGCGGCTGCTGGCGCGCCTGGCCGGCTCGCCCGCCGCCGTCGAGGCGGCCGGCGGCCCGGGCCCGGCCGCCGTCCTGGCCACCACGCGGCTGGCCGACCTCGCGCCCGGCCTCGCCACGTACCTGCCGGCGCTGGCGCAGACGCTCGTGGTGCCGCCCCTGCTGCTCGTCGTGCTCGCCTGGACCGACCTGCTGTCGGCGGTCCTGGTCGCCGTCACCCTGCCGCTGGTGCCGGTGTTCATGGTCCTGGTCGGCCTGACCACCCGCGACGGGACGACGGAGTCGGCCCGCGCGCTGGACCGCATCGCCGCGCACGTCGCCGAGCTGGTGCGCGGGCTGCCCGTGCTCGTCGGGCTCGGCCGGGCCGCCGAGCAGGTGACCGCCCTCGCCGGGCTGGGCGAGGCCGCGCGGCGCCGCACCCTGGCCACCCTCCGGCTCGCCTTCCTCTCCTCGCTGGTGCTCGAGCTGATCGCCACGCTGTCGGTGGCGCTGGTCGCGGTCACCGCCGGCCTGCGGCTGGTGCACGGCGACCTGCCGCTGGCGGTCGCGCTGACCGCGCTGCTGCTCGCCCCCGAGGCGTTCGCGCCGCTGCGCGCCCTCGGCTCCGCCCATCACGCCGGCGAGGCCGCCACGCTCGCGGCGGCCGAGGCCCGCGCGGTCCTCGCCGCCGACGACGGCAAGGCCGCGGTGGTCGCGGCCGGCGGGGACGACGACGACCCGCGGGGCGCCGACCTCGCCGTCACCGCCCTGACCGTGCGCCACCCCGGTCGCGGCGTGCCGGCCCTGCCGCCGGTGGACCTCGCCGTCCGCCCCGGCGAGCTCGTCGCGCTGCGCGGCCGCAGCGGCTCGGGCAAGTCGACGCTGCTGGCCGCCCTGGCCGGGGTGCTGCCGCCGGACGCGGTGGTCGCCGGCACGGTCGGCGGCGTGCCCACCGGCGCGGTCGCCTGGGTGCCCCAGCACCCGCGCACCACCGGCGCGACCGTCGCCGACGAGCTCCGCCGGCACGCCGGTGCGGCGCCGGGCGTCGACGAGGTCGTCGCGGAGGCCCACGTCGTCGAGGTGCTGGCCCGGGTGGGCGCCGCCGACCTCGCCGGCCGCTCGTGCGAGACCCTCTCCCCCGGCGAGCTGCAGCGGGTGGCCCTGGCGCGGGCCCTCGTGCGGGTCCGCCGCGGCGCCCGGCTGCTGCTGCTCGACGAGCCGACCGCCTCGCTCGACGCCGCCGCCACGGCCCGGGTGGCCGCCGTCCTCGCCTCGCTGCGCGGGACCGTCACCGTCCTGCTGGTGACCCACGACCCGGTGCTGGCCGCGCTCGCCGACCGCACGGTCGACCTCCCCGCCCCCGCGACCACCCCCGCCGCTCCGCTCCCCACCCCCGCCGCTCCGCTCCCCACCCCCGCTACTCCGCCGAGATCGGCGATCTCGGCGGTATCAGCGGCTGATGCCGCCGAGTTCGCCGCTCTCGGCGCGCGGGGGGACGGCGTCAGGGGTCTTGGCGCGCGGGGGGACCGCGTTAGGGGTC